>NZ_DASZBY010000054.1:0-12864 GCF_035943795.1 Aliidongia sp.
ATCCTGACGGTCTATTCCGCTGTCGCCTGGCTTGGCGCGATGATGAACAGCGCTTGGAGACGACGGTGGCGCCGTGTGGCGTCGGGGGCCATTGCACCTGTCTTTGGCATTGCCGCACCGCTCGCCTACTACTATTCCGGAATTTCTCCCCGATTCTTAATCGAACGGCCTCGCATGGAGCACGCGATCGAGGCGGGAGCGGCAAGAGAGGGTGCCCGATATCAGGAATTCCATTGGGAAGAGACGGGCTTTGCCGGAATTGCAAACACATCGGCGTATATGGTCTATGATGAGACCGATGCCATCCCAAGTATGGTCGAAGCCGGCAAGACGAAGTGGCCAGCGCAAAATACGACTGTGACCAGGATGGGCAACCATTTTTACCTTGTACGCGAGCTTCTCGATTAGAACTCGAACTAGTTCACATCTTCTACTTATGCGTTCCGAGCAATCGTAGCCCGCTTGCGGATCATTTTTCCTTGGGCGAACGTCCGATATGGCCGCATCATTTTCTGAAACCAGACCATCCGCTTTCCACCCAAGACCGCTATTCCGTCCGAGCCCCTCAGCGACGGAGCTGAGGAGCTAGCGCTGCGCTCAACCCGTCAAATCCTCTGTGCAGAGGTACTAGTTGCGGCTGGCGCGCTCGGCGATCTCGATCAGGCGATCGATGTCCTCCTCGCGCCCGTCGAACCGGGTGACGAGGCGGATGACGCTGTCGCTGCGCCGCGCGACCCGGGCGCCGCCGGCGATCATGGCGTCGATCATCGCAGGCGGCAGCGACAGGAAGATCAGGTTCGCCTCGACCGGCGCCATCAGCGACACGCCCGGCAGCGCCGCCAGGGCCTGGGCCAGACGGGTGGCGAGCCCGTTCGACCGGGCGGCGAGCCGCAGGTACAGCCCGTCCTCGACATAGGCCAGCAACTGCGTCGCGGCGAAGCGCATCTTGGACCAGGTCTGCCCGGCTTTGCGCAAGCGGTAGGACAAGGGCTCGACCAGGGAGGGATCGAACACCACGATCGCCTCGGTATTCATGGCACCGTTCTTGGTCGCGCCGAACGACAGGATGTCGACGCCGCGCCGCCAGCTCATGTCGGCCGGCGTGCAGCCGAGCGCCGCCAGCGCATTGGCGAACCGGGCGCCGTCCATGTGGAATTTCAGGCCGGCGCCATGCGCGATGTCGCCGAGTGCCGCCAGCTCGTCCAGGCGATAGACCGTGCCGTGTTCGCTGGCCTGGGTAATCGAGAGCGCGTCCGGCTGCGGCTTGTTGCGCACGCCCCATTCGATGCGCGACACCGCCCGGCCGAGGGTGTCGGCGGTCAGGCGGTACTGCTCGCCCGGCAGCGGGATGAGCTTGGCGCCGCCGGTGAATGCCTCCGTGGCACCGCCCTCGGCGGTATGGATGTGGGCATGCTCGTGGCACAGGATGCCGCCGTAAGGCTTGACGCAGGCGGCGAGGCTGAGCGCGTTGGCCGCCGTGCCGGTCGAGACCGGAAAGACCGTGACGTCGGCCTCGAACAAGGCCGAGAACGACCGGTTGAGCGCAGCACTCTGCGCGTCGTCGCCGTAGGAGGCGGCCGGTCCGCTGTTGGCCGCGGCGAGCGCCTGCAGGATCTCGGGGCTGACCGTCGCGACATTGTCGCTGCGGAAGTTGATCTCGGGCATCTCGGTCATGGCATCCTCATAGCAACGATCCGTCCTGGCGGCGCAGGAAGCGGTAGACCAGCAGCAGCGGCACGGCGGTGAACAGGATCAGGATCGAGGCCGCCGCCGCCGACTGCCCCGGCGCGGTGCCTTCGAGCGCCTGGAACATCAGCACCGTCATGGTCGCCCAGCGGCTGCTGTAGAGCACGATGGTCGAACTCAGTTCGGCCGCGACCGTCACCCAGACCAGCACCATGCCGCCCATCAGACCACCCGCCATCATCGGTACGGTCAAGGTGGCGAAGGTCTTGAGCGGCGAGACGCCGAGATTGATCGACGCCTCCTCCAGGCTCGGATCGATCTGGTGGACGATGGCGCTGGCCGACCGGATGCTGAACGGCAGTTTGCGCACGACATAGGCCAGCACCAGGATCAGCCATCCGCCGGTCAGCACCAGCCAGCCGCTGTTGAACGCGATGATCATGCCGATGCCCAGCACCGTGCCCGACACGGCGAACGGTACGATCGCGACGACATCGAGCGCGGTCGACAGCTTGCTGCGATGGCGCACCAGGACGTAGCCGATCGGCGCGCCCAGCACGGTCGCGGCCAGCGCCGCCACCGTCGCGAGGATGCCGGTGTTGTAGAGCGGCTGATAGGAGCCGTGCAGCAGGGTGGCGTAGTTGCCGAGGCCCAGCTGCCAGCTCAACACCGGACCGCGGAACTGCAGGAACGAGATGACCAGGACCGCGCCGAACGGCAGCAGCGACAAGAGGACGACGCCCCAGGAATAGGCCGTCGCCAGCAGCCGCCAGGGCCGGGGCAGCGGAATGAGCGACGGCGTGCGCCGCGCACCGGTCGCGAACCGCCGCTTCGCCAGGTAGTGGCGCTGCAGCAGCAGGACGGCGACGGTGATGCCGACCAGGAACACGCTGAGCGCCCCGGCGGCGGCCGGGTTGGCATCGGACTCGCCGGCAAACAGCTTGAAGATGTCGAGCGACAGGAACGGCCGGTCTTCGGCCAGCACCGACGGCACACCGAAATTCTCCAGGGTCTCGATGAACACCAGCAGCGCGCCGGCCAGGACCGACGGCACGACGATCGGCAGCAGCACCGTGCGGAACACGCGCCAGCGCGAGGCACCCAGGTTCCGCGCGGATTCCTCGACGGAGATGTCGATCGCCTTGAAGCCGGCCAGGGTCGGCATCAGCACATAGGGATAAAGCGTCAGGGTGAAGACGATGACGATGCCGGTCATACCGTAGATGTCGCCGACCGGCAGGCCGATCCGGCGCAGCGCCGTCGTGATGACGCCGGCATGGCCGAACAGCAGCACCAGTGCATAGGCGCCGACGAAGGACGGCAGCACCAGCGGCAGCGACGCCAGGGTCATCAGCAACGACTTGCCGGGCATCTCGACGCGGGCGAGGCAAAAGGCCAGCGGCACGCCGATCGCCGATGCGCAGACCATCGACAGCGCGCCGGCGATCAGGCTGTTGTCGAGGCTGGCGACGTAATAGCGGCTCGACAGGATCTTCAGGTAGGGCGCCAGCGTGAAATGGCCGGTGACCTCGTCCTGGAAACTGGCCTGCATGACCATCCACAGCGGGTACAGCAGGAAGAGCGCGAGGAACGCGAGCGCGAACAGGCTGATGCCGGTGCGGAACGCGGTCAGGCCGCCGAAGCCAGTCATGGGGCGGGATAGACGATGATCTGCGCCGGGTCGTAGCCGAGCGCCATCTCGGCCCCGGGCGTCGCCCGCACCTCCTGGCCGCCCAGCGCCGCCACGCGAAGGGCCGTGCCGTCCGGCAGGGTCGCATGCAGGCGCAGGATCGGGCCCAGGAATTCGCGCAGGGTCAGGCGCACGACCAGCTGGGGGCCGTCGTGACCGTCTGCGGCCAGGCGCAGGGTCTCCGGCCGGATCGACAGCAGCACCCGGTCGCCGGCAGCACCCTGCCGGCCGCGCACCAGGACCGTGGCGCCGCCGGCCGTAATGCGGGTCGTGTCGTCGTCGCTGGCCTCGACCATGCCGGCCAGCATGTTGGTGGCACCCATGAACGAGCCGACGAAGGCGGTGCCCGGTGTGCGATAGATCGCCTCAGGCGTGCCGACCTGCTCGATCCTGCCGCCGCGCAGCACGGCGATCCGGTCGGAAATCGCCAGCGCCTCTTCCTGGTCGTGGGTCACGTATACCGCCGTCAGGCCGAGCGATTTCTGCAGCTGGCGGATCTCGACCCGCATATGGGTGCGCAGCTGGGCGTCGAGGTTGGACAAGGGCTCGTCGAACAGCAGCACCGCCGGCTTGATGACCAGGCTGCGGGCGATCGCGACGCGCTGCAACTGGCCGCCGGACATCTCGTGCGGCCAGCGGGTGCCATGGTCCGGCAGCTCGACCATGGCCAGCGCCTCCGCCACCCGGCGATCGACCTCGCCGCGGGCGATTTTCCGGGCATGCAGGCCATAGGCGACGTTCTGGGCGACCGTCAGGTTCGGGAAGATCGCGTAGTTCTGGAACACCATGCCGATGTTGCGCTGGTGCGCCGGCAGCTGATCGATGCGCCGGTCGTCGAACCAGATGCTGCCGCGCTCGACGTCGCTGAACCCGGCGATCATGCGCAGCAGCGTGGTCTTGCCGCAGCCCGACGGCCCCAGCAGCGTGAAGAACTCACCATCCTCGATGGTCAGCGAGATGTCGTCGACCGCCCGGACGGTGCCGAACGTCCGGGTCAGCGCGTCGAGGCGGATCGCGGTCAAGGGGCAGGCCCGCCGGTCAGCGGGTGTTCTGGATGAGCGTCTTCAGCCGCTCCAGCGTCTGGCGCCGCGCCGCGTCCCATTTCAGGTCGTCATAGGCGACGAGCTTGATCTCGGACAGCGGCGGCATGTGCACGGCGGAGAAATCGATGTCCTGGCGCGCCGGCCGACGGAAGGTCGTCTGCAGCATCTGGGTCTGCATCGGCTTGCTGTTTATGAAGTCGACGAAGGCCTTCGCCGCATCCAGGTCGGGCGCGCCCTTGACGATGGCGATCGCCTCCGGCACCACCGCGGTGCCGTCGGCCGGATAGGTCACCTGCACCGGCGCGCCATTGTGCGCCCACAGGTTGCCGGCATATTCGAGCGAGATGCCGAGCGGATATTCACCATTGCCGTTCCCGTCGAACACCAGGGTCGAGCGGTTCAGCACCTTGGTATTGCCCAGCAGCTGGCCGAGCTTGCTCCAGGCGCCGTCGTCATTGCCCCACAGCGCCAGCAGGAACGTCGCGGTCACATAGGCGGAGCCGGAATTCGCAGGATCGGTGAAGGCGATCTTGTCCTTCCATTTCGGATCGAGCAGGTCGGCCCAGGAATGCGGGCCGGCGGCAGCCGGAATGGATGTCGTGTTCTGGCTGATGGTCAGGATCTGCAGGTTGGTGCCCAGCCACAGGTCGTCCGGATCGCGGTAGGCCGCCGGCACCGCGTCCTTTTCCTTGGCCGCATAGGGCTGGAAATAGCTGCTATTCTGCTTCAGCAGCGAGGCGCTGGTGCCCCACACCACGTCGGCCTGCGGATTTTCGCGCTCGGAGGCGAGGCGTCGCAGCAGCACGCCCGACCCGGTCGAGATCACGTCGACCTTGATGCCCGTCGCGGCCGTGAAGCCGGTCGAGACCATGGTGTTTACGGTATCGTCGTTCGCCGAATACAGCACCAGGTGCTGCTGGGCCGCGGCCGGACCGGCCAGAATGCCCGTCATCGCGATCGCCGCGACACCCAGTCCCAAGAGTCGATAAGACACGTTCATCCTGTCCCCCTACCGCGAATGTCAGCTTGCCGAGCCCTGCCCGCCCGCCGCCTCAGATCGAGGCAGTGAGCAATGCATTTGCCGCGACCAGGCCCGCGCCTGGCGTGATCGTGCGTCCCATCCCGGTCAGCACCGCTTCCAGATGCGCCAGATCGGTCAGGATGGTCCCGGTATCGAAGGCCCCCATCGTGCCGATGCGGATGACCCGGCCCGACAGCCGGTTGCGCGATCCGGCGATGACGGTGCCGTGGTCCTGATACATGGCGCGCACGATCTGGGCACCGTCGAGCTCGTCCGGCACCTGGAACGCCACCACCGTGCTGGACAGCACGGGCGCACGGCCGAATTCCGTGAGGCCCAGCGCCCGTCCGCCGGCGCGCAAGGCATCGGACAGACGGCGATGACGGGCCAGTACGTTGGGCAAGCCCTCGGCATGGATCATGTCCAGCGCCTCGCACAGGCCGCCGACCAGGCTGACCGGCGCGGTGAACGCCGTCTCCGATTTTTCCATGGAGGCCAGCGCCTTGCCGAAGCTCCAGTAGAAGCTTGGCCGCCGGTCTTCGCGGTTCACCACGGCCCAGGCCTTGGCGCTGAGGCTGGCGAGCCCCAGGCCCGGCGGGCACATCAGCGCCTTCTGGGACGCGGACACGACGACGTCGACGCCCCAATCGTCCTGGCGCATCTCGACGCCGCCGAGGCCGCTGACCGAATCCACCACCAGCAGCGCCGGATTGTCGCGCAACACTGCGCCCAGGCCCTGGAGGTCGCTCACCACGCTGGTCGAGCTTTCGTTATGGACCACGACGACGGCCCGGTAGTCCGCCTGCCGGACGCGTTCCGCCACGGCTGCCGGATCGACCGCCTCGCCCCAGGGCACTTCCAGCAGGTCGATCTCGGCGCCCAGCATGCGCGCGATCGCGGCGAAGCGCTCGCCGAACTGGCCATGCACCACGATCAGCAACCGCTCGCCCGGCGCCACCACGTTGACGAGCGCCGCTTCCATCATGCCGGTGCCGGAGCAGGCGAAGAACAGCACCCGGTTCACCGTGCCCAGCACCGGTTGGATCAGCGCCTCGGCCCGGGCCAGCTCGGCGCGGAATTCCGGGCCGCGATGATTGACCACCGGCCGTGCGATGGCCTGGCGCACCCGCTCGGGCACCTCGGTCGGTCCGGGCAGACGCAGGCGATAGTTGGCCATCAGACGACGAAGCCTCCGTGCTGGCGCATGTAGGGGACGAGCCCGCCCGCCGCGAGGATGTCGAGCATGATCGGCGGCAGCGTCTCGGGCATCAGGGTCTCTCCGGTCGTCTCGTTCAGGACGGCCATGTCGGCGCCGCCGCCGATCGACAGCCGGTCGCCGGCGCGGATCCGGCGCGTGTCGCAAATCAGCGGCAGCAGGCCGTTGTTGATGGCGTTGCGGTAATAGGTGCGGGAAAAGCTCTGGGCCAGGACGGCCGGGATGCCGGCGCCCAGGATCGCGGTCACCGCGACCTCCATGGCCGAGCCGCAGCCGAAATTCCTGCCGGCCACCAGGACGTCGCCGGGCACGATGGTCCGGGCGAAGCCCGGATCGATGCCTTCGAACAGGTAGTGGCGCAGCACCTGGGGATCGAGGCTCTCGCGCTTGCGGGTCGAGCTGATGATGTAGTCGGTATTGACGTCGTCGCCGAACAGGCGCGCCTGCCCGACGAGCCGTGGCGCGATCACGACGGCCCTCCGATCGTGCCGCTGACCGCGGCGGCGGCACAGCTCGCGGGCGACGCCAGGTAGATCGAGGCGGCGCCGTTGCCCATGCGCCCCTTGAAGTTCCGGTTGGCGGTGGAAACGACGTTGACCCCGTCGCCCGGGATCACGCCGCAGGTGCCGCAGCAGGCGCCGCAGCCCGGCGGCACGATGGTGGCGCCCAGCCGGATATAATCGTCATAGGTGCCGTCGGCCTGCATCGCCTCCAGCACCTCGCGCGATGCCGGGGTGACGACGAGCTGCACGCCAGGCGCCACGCCGCCGCCGGCCACCAGCACGTCGCGCGCCTGGTGGAAATCGCGCAGCCGTCCGCCGGTGCAGGTGCCGAGGAACACCATATGCACCGGGGCCTGGGCGGCCGTGCCGAGCGCCACGACCTGGTCGACCAGATGCGGCAATGCCACCTGCGGCACCAGCGTATCCAGGTCGAGCGCGATCTCCCGGGCATAGACCGCGTCGGCATCGGCGGCGACCGGCTCGAAGCGCCGGTCGGTGCGGCCGGCCAGATAGGCCGCGGTCTTGGCGTCGGCCGGGAAGATGCCGTTCTTGGCGCCCATCTCGACCGCCAGGTTGCTCAAGACCAGCCGGTCCTCGAGATCGAGGGCGGCCACCCCGTCGCCGGCGAATTCGAGCGCCTGGTAGGCCGCCCCATCGGCGCGCAGCAGGCCCGCGAGTGTCAGCGCGATGTCCTTGGGATAGACGCCGGGCGACAGAAGCCCGGTCAGGGTCACGCGGATCGACGACGGCACGCGCAGCCAGATCTGGCCGGACAGCATGATCGCCGCCAGGTCCGACGAGCCGATGCCGGTAGCGAAGCTGTTGAGCGCACCGTAAGTCACCGCATGGCTGTCGGCGCCGACGACCAGGCTGCCCGGCAGGGCGCGCCCCGTCTCGACGATCAACTGATGCCCGATGCCCTCGCCCGCCTCGTGCAGCGCGATCCCGTGCAGTTTGGCGAAATCCTGCATCATCCGATGCAGCTCCTTCGTCTTGGGGCTGGACGGCGGCACGTAATGGTCGAGCGCGAACACGAGGCGATCGGAGTGGCGGACCGTGGTGCCGCCCATGCTGGCGAAATAGTCGAGCGCCATCGGCGTCGATCCGTCGGTGCCGAGCGCGCAATCGACGTCGCACACGACCAGGTCGCCGGCGCGCGCATCCGTGCCCGACTTCAGCGACAGGATCTTTTCGCTGATGGTCTTGCCGGTCATGCCATCTCGCAGCCGAGCCGGATCAGGGTGGCATCGACATAGCTGCGGTCGACCGTGCCGGCCACGGTGGCGGCCATCTGCTTCTCTTCCGCGGCATGCTTGGCCCAGCCAGCGGCCAGCACCGTCTCGACATCGTCGAACGGCACCGACAGCACGCCGTCGTCGTCGCCCAGGATCAGGTCGCCGGCCGTGATCACCATCCCGGCGATGGCGATCGGCAGGTTGATCTCGCCCGGGCCGTCCTTATAGGGGCCGCGATGGGTGATGCCGGCAGCGAACACCGGCAGGTGCTGGGCGCGCAGCGCCGCTGCGTCGCGGATCGCACCATTGATGACGAAGCCGCCGACGCCGCGCCTGGTGGCATGGGCCAGCATCAGCTCGCCGATCAGCGCGTTTTCCAGCACCCCGCCGCCGTCGACGACGATGATGTCGCCCGGCTCGGCCATGTCGATCGCCTTGTGGATCATCAGGTTGTCGCCCGGCCGCGTCTTGACCGTCAGCGCCGGCCCGGCCAGCGCGCCGCCGCCATGCATCGGCCGCAAGGTCGGCCCGGCGCCGGTCGTGCGGGACATGACGTCGCTGACGTTGGCGACGGGCAGGCCCTTGAATTTCTCGATCAGCGCCTTGGGAACCGCACGCCCGCGCGGGGCAATCCTGAAACCGGACGTCATGGGCAATTTCCCTTCTGGCGGCAGACCGATCGCCAAATCCATTGAAAATGGAACGGCATTCCGTAGAGTGTAATAGCATGCGGCGGTCGTCAAGCCTTCGGAGCGGCTGAGGCGGCGTGATATTGATCGAGGCGGTGCCGGCTTCGCGTGAGCAGGCGACCCTCAGCGAGGAGCATTCTTGTCAGGCTTGGAGACATTCTCGGCCCCGGCGCGCAAGGCCCAGGGCGTCAACGCGGCCGAACGGGCGCTCGCGGTTCTCGACGCCTTCATCGGCGACGGCTCCCGAGGTCTGGCCGACCTCGCCAAGACGACTGAGCTGGCAAAGCCGACGGTGCTGCGCCTGCTGGTCTCGCTCGAGCGCTCGGGCTATGTCGTGCGGCTGAACGACGGGCGTTATCAGCTGGGCGCGAAGCTCATGCAGCTGGGCGCCACCTATCGCGACAATTTCCGCCTGGACCAGCATGTGCTGCCGGTGCTCGACCAGCTGGCGGCAGCGACGCGCGAGAGCGTGGCGTTCCATATCCGCGAGGGCGACAGCCGGCTGCGGCTGTTCCGCGTCGAGTCGCCGCAGGCGGTGCGTGACGTGCCGAAGCCCGCCGTGCTGATCCCGCTGGACGCGACCTCGACCGGCCATGTGCTGCGTACCGCCGACTGGCCGGTCGTCGGCCGCGACGGGCGCGTGGCGGTCTATGCCAGCTCCGGCGTCTACGACGCCCAGACCGCGTCCGCCGCCACCGCCGTATTCGCCGCCGGCCCCGTGCTGGCCGGCGCGCTGACCGTCAGCGGCCCGGTCGGCCGTTTCGGTACGGCCCAGGTCCGCGACATCGCGGGCCACCTCGTGCTGGCGGCCCACGGCCTGTCGATGGCCTTGGGGGCGCCGGCGGGTGAGCCGGGAGTGCCGCGGGTGACGAAGGTTTAGCGGGTGTCGCCGACCCTGCCCGCTGGAGGAATGCAGACTGACCGGCGAGGACACCGCCGTCCCTATCTCGACCGAACAGTATTGATCCGGATATTGACGTCTATTTACATTTTTTATCTTTATTTATGAACAACGAAGCTCGACAGGATTTACTATTCAAATATCCAAGCTGGGCATTTTGGTCGCAGCAGGCCGGGCTCCCGACCTTAGTAGCAGCCAGGGACTGCCAGACACTTGGCGCGCGACAAATTCGATAGTCTGTAAAGAAACGGGGTCCGAGGCAGAAAGAGAAATCCGATGAACGAACTTCAGAACGGATCGAGAGACGAAACCGCAATCCGGGCCCTTGTCGAAGACTGGGCAGGAGCGGTGCGCAACCGGGATTTCGACGCGATTCTCCGGCATCACGACACCGATATCCTGATGTTCGACGTGCCGCCGCCGTTCCAGTCCAACGGGATCGACGCCTACCGCAACACCTGGGACCTGTTCTTTTCCTGCGCACCCGACCCGGCCGTCTTCGACATCAAGGAAATGAGCATCGTCGCCGGCACCGACGTGGGCTTCGTCATCGCCGCGATGCAATGCGTCGGCGGAGCACCCGAGCGGGAGGAACTCAACTTCCGCCTGACGATCGGCCTGCGCAAAATCGACGGCCAGTGGACGGTCGTTCATGAACATCATTCGGTCCCGGCACTCTGACCGGAGCGGTGCGGGCCGCCGCTCCCGCCCTACGCGCTATCGGGTGAACGAGACGTCGCCCATCCGCTTTCACGGTCAATGCGGTGCAAGCCTACCCTGACGGGTGAGCAAGCGGGGGTTCGGCAGCCGACCGGAGATGCCGCATCGCAACCACCGTCAATTCGATAATCCTCGAAAAGACGTTGACTCGCCGCCCGGTTTTCCATAATTTCGATTTTACTCGAAAAATCGGATGGCGGTCATGGATACGAAGCAAGCGATCGACGCCCTGGGCGCCCTGGCTCATGAACACCGGTTGGCGGCCTACCGCATGCTCGTCGAATGCGGTCCGGATGGATTGCCTGCCGGTGTCATCGCCGAAAGGCTCGGCATGCCGCCCTCGTCCTTGACCTTCCATGTCCAGCATCTGACCCGTGCCGGGTTGATCAACCAGCGGCGCGTCAGCCGTCAGCTCATCTACTCCGCCGACTTCGCCCAGATGAGCGGTCTGGTCGGGTTCCTCACCGAAAATTGCTGCGGTCGAGGCGAGGGCTATGCCGCCTGCCTCCCCGATGCGCCCTCCGCCGGCTGCAATCCTTCGAACAAAAAGGCTGCGTCATGACCATCGCGAAGCTTCCCGTTGCCATCATCGGCGCTGGTCCCGTCGGCCTCGCCGCCGCGGCGCAACTCGTCGCCCGTGGCGAGACGCCGATCGTCTTCGAGGCGGGTGAGACGGTGGGCCACAGCGTCCTTCAATGGGGCCACGTCCACGTGTTCACGCCCTGGCGCTATTGTGTCGACAAGTTGGCGGCCTCGATGCTGTCGGATGCCGGATGGGCACACCCCGACCCTGAAGACGTGCCGTCAGGTCGCGAGTTGGTCGAACAATATCTGGCGCCGCTCGCCGCGCTGCCGGCGGTGGCGCCGCATATTCACCTGAATGCCAAGGTCGTCGGCGTCACTCGCCGGAACACGGACAAGGTGCGCACGGTCGGCCGCGAGACCATGCCGTTCGTCCTGCGCATCGCCGACACGGACGGCAGCATGCGGACCATCGAGGCCCGGGCGGTGATCGACGCTTCGGGCACCTGGACGCGGCCGAACCCGGCCGGGTCGGATGGCCTGCCTGCCATCGGCGAACCTGAAGCCGCGGGCCGGATCGCGACCGGCATCCCCGAGGTGCTCGGCAAGGATCGGGCGCGCTATGCCGGGAAGACGGTCGCCGTCGTCGGCAGCGGCCATTCCGCGCTGAATGCGCTCAACGAACTGGCGGAGCTTCGCGCCGCCGCGCCCGGCACCCGCATTCTGTGGATCGTCCGCAAGGAGCGGGTCGAATCCGCTTTCGGCGGCGAAGCGGCGGACGCACTTCCGGCCCGGGGCGCGCTGGGCTTGCGCGGCCGGCACCTGACCCTGAGCGGCGCGGTCGAAGTATTCGCCCCGTTCCGCATTGCCGAGATCGCCCGCGATGGCGACGGACGGTTGCTCGTGACGGGTGACCACAGGGGTGTGCCGGGCGAATTCAAGGCGGACGAGATGATCGTCGCCACCGGATTCCGGCCCGACCTGTCGATGCTGCGGGAGATCCGCCTGTCGCTCGATCCGTGGCTCGAGAGCGCTGCCGGCATTGGTGCGATGATCGACCCCAACCTGCACAGCTGCGGCACGGTCCGTCCGCACGGTGCCAGGGAACTGGCCCATCACGAGGTGGGCTTCTACATCGCCGGAATGAAGAGCTATGGCCGGGCGCCGACCTTCCTGCTGGCGACCGGATACGAGCAGGTCCGTTCGATCGTCGCGGCCCTCGTCGGCGACGAGGCCGCAGCGGCGCGTGTCGAACTCGAACTGCCCGAGACCGGCGTGTGCAGCTCGAGTCCGAAGCCAAAGGCAGGCGTCAAGGCGCCATCTTCCTGCTGCAGCTCACCCGATACGCTTGCCCCTGAGCCAGAAGCATCGAAACCGGCACCTTCCTGTTGCGTCTGATGCGCGAGGCTCCCGTGACCGTCACGATCTACCACAACCCCGACTGCGGCACCTCGCGCAACACCCTTGGCCTGATCCGCAACACCGGAACGGAACCGACGGTCATCGAGTATCTGAAAACGCCGCCGCGCCGGGCCGAGCTCGCCGGATTGATCGCTCGCATGGGGATCTCCGTGCGCGATCTGTTGCGCCGGAAGGGCACGCCCTACGACGAGTTGGGCCTGGATGATCCGGCGCTGA
>NZ_DASZBY010000055.1:0-35019 GCF_035943795.1 Aliidongia sp.
GCGGGCGACCGCCTTGGTGCCCTGATGATCCGGCGCCACGCCATGGCGCACCAGTCCGAACGGCACCGGCAGGCGTTCGATCACGTCGATCCGGCTGTCCGGTACCAGGCGCAGCAGGTGATCGGCCAGATAGCAGCCCGCAGGGCCGCTGCCGATGATGGCGATGTGGCGCATGGCATTCGATCCGTTCGAAAGAGTCGCCGCAGCCGCGGCTCTTGCTGGATTCCTGCCTCCGCGGGAATGACGATTGAGCGTGTGCCTGTACCCTCAGTTCATCCGCACATATTCATACTCGATCGGCAGCGCGTTGATGCCGCGGTCGGGCGGGGCGATCCAGGCGGCCATCTTGCCGGGCTCGGTCACCGATTGCATGAGGCTGCAGATGAAGCCGCGATCGGCATCGGTCGGCAGCCATTCGCTCTGGCGCGCGTCGAACTCCGCTTGAGCGATCGGCCGGCCGGTCAAATCGGTCGGCACGTTGCCCCAGCTGCCGTTGCTGCGGCGGAAGCGCGGGCTGGGCAAGGCCAGGCGTGCCTCGAAGCCGGCCTTCTGGATCAGCCGGTTCCATCGGGTGACGCCGATTTCGCAATCCTTGACGTAGGACATGCGCGAGACCTCGTTCATGGCGTTGCGCAGCGGAATGTTCTCGACCTTCACGCCGCCGGCGCCATCGGGCCTTTCCAGTGCGTAGGTCTGGTCGAGCGCCAGGTGATCGTCGTATTGGGCCTCGTCCGGCCGACCCTTCAGGCCGCTGGCGAAATAGGATGCGGCATTCGACGACTGGTCGGCGCCGAACAGGTCGAGGGCCGAGGAGAACCAGAAATTGATGTATTTCTGGATGGTGCCGAGGTCGATCGCCCCGGCGCGGCGGATCGATGCCGCGTCGTCCGTGCCCAGTTCCTTCATCACCTCCAGCGTCCGGCGCACGATGCGCGCGATGCCGGTGTCGCCGACGAACATGTGGTGCGCTTCCTCGGTCAGCATGAAGCTGCAGGTGCGCGCCAGCGGGTCGAAGCTCGATTCGGCGAGGGACTTCAGCTGGTACTTGCCGTCGCGGTCGGTGAAATAGGTGAACATGAAAAAGCTGAGCCAGTCCGAGATCGGCTCGTTGAAGGTCGACAGGATGCGCGGTTTGTCGCCATCGCCGGAATGCCGGGTCAGCAGCTCTTCCGCCTCCTCGCGCCCGTCACGGCCGAAATAAGCGTGCAGCAGATAGACCATGGCCCAGAGATGGCGGCCTTCCTCGACATTGACCTGAAACAGGTTGCGCAGGTCGTAGAGCGAGGGGGCGGTATGGCCCAGCAGGCGTTGCTGCTCGACCGAGGCCGGCTCGGTGTCGCCCTGGGTCACGATCAGCCGGCGCAGGGTCGAGCGATGCTCGCCCGGGACCTGCTGCCAGACCTCCTTGCCATAATCGTCGCCGAAGCCGACGCGCCGGGCGCCGTCCGGCTCGGCCAGGAAGATGCCCCAGCGATAGTCCGGCATGCGGACATGTCCATAAGTCGCCCAGCCCTTGGCATCGACCGAGGTGGCGGTGCGCAGGTAGACGTCCTTCGCCTGATAGTCGGTCGGCCCCAGGTCCTGCCACCATTTCAGGAACTCCGGCTGCCAATGTTCCAGCGCGCGCTGCAGGGTGCGGTTCGAACCCAGATCCACGTTGTTCGGAATCCGGTCCTGATAGTTGATCCCCATGATCACACCCTCTCGAAATTGAATTGCGCCTTGGAGCCGGTGCCGAAGACCTTGAGCGCGCCGTGCTCGCCGGTGGCGTTCGGCCGGACGAAGACCCAGTTCTGCCAGGCCGACAGGCGGCCGAAGACCTTGGTCCAGACCGTCTCGGGCCCGGCGAAGCGCAGGCTGGCCTCGAGGCCGGTCAGCGCGTCGGGCGACAGACTCGCGCGTTCCTCCAGCGCCAGCCGGATCTCGTCTTCCCAGTCGAGATCGTCGGGTGCCAGCGTCACGAGGCCCAGCGCCAGCGCCGGTTCGGCGGTCAGGGCCTTGCCAGTCATGCCCTCGAGCTTCGCGATTTTCGCCGCATCGTCGAGGAAGCGCGTCTCTAGCCGGCTGCGGCCGTTGACCATGGGCAGCAGGCCGAAATTTAGGCCGTCGAGCTGGATCTCGGGCGGGTTCTCGTCGCCCTCGGGCAGGGCCAGCATGTAGACGCGGTCGGCGGCCAGCGCCAGTTCATAGAGCAGGCCGGCAAAGCACGAGTCCTGGTCGGCGATGGCGTAGAGGCTGCGCGAGGTGACGTCGAGCCGGGCGAAGGTGCGGCGCAGATAGCCGATCGTCTCGCGCACCAGCCAATGGTCCCGGTGGGCCAGCAGGGTCGCGTCCGCGGCCAGCACCGCCGCTGCATCGCCGCGCGTCTTGAGCACGAGCAGGCCCAGGTCGAGCTCGTTGGTGCGCAGCAGCAGCAGCGCGTCGTCGAGCTGCCGGGCGAGCGCCAGCGGCCACCATCGGTCGCCCGCCGCCACGATCGCGTCGGGCGTCGCGGGCTGTTTACCCGTCGGTGCCGAGATCGTCAGGGTCGCGGACCGGCCGGGCCGGTCGAACCGCACGTCGACATGGGCATAGCGATAGCCGGCCTCGTCGATCATGCGCTCCAGCTTGTGCAGCTTGATGCCCCGGGCATCGGCCGGGCGGATCGAGGCGGCGGCGAGCGCGGCGGACCGTGTCTTGACCAGGGCCGGGAAATCCGCCGGCTTGGCGATCGCATCGACCAGGCCCCATTGCCGCGCGCGGTCCGCGCGGACACCGTCGGCGCTGGTGCAGAACATGTCGGCCAGGTCGCGGCGCACCTTGCGCTTGTCGACGACGCGGGTCAGGCCGCCGGTGCCGGGCAGCACGCCCAGCAGCGGCACTTCCGGCAGGCTGACGACCGAGGAGCGGTCGTCGACCATCAGGATCTCATCGCACGCGAGGGCCACTTCATAGCCGCCGCCGGCGGTCGTGCCGTTGAGCGCGGCGATGAATTTCAGCCCGTCATGGGCGCTCGAATCCTCCAGCCCGTTGCGGGTCTCGTTGGTGAATTTGCAGAAGTTCACCTTCCAGGCATGGGAGGACAGGCCCAGCATGTAGATGTTGGCGCCGGAGCAGAACATGCGCTCCTTGCCGCTGGTCAGCACGACGCAGCCCACGGCCGGATGCTCGAACCGGATGCGCTGCAAGGCGTCGTACAGCTCGATGTCGACGCCCAGGTCGTAGGAATTCAGCTTCAGCTTATAGCCGGGCTTGAGGCCGCCATCCTCGTCCAC
The DNA here is from genome assembly GCF_035943795.1 of Aliidongia sp. Classification (NCBI taxonomy): domain Bacteria; kingdom Pseudomonadati; phylum Pseudomonadota; class Alphaproteobacteria; order Rhodospirillales; family Dongiaceae; genus Aliidongia; species Aliidongia sp. The sequence continues at coordinate 3,255 of NZ_DASZBY010000055.1, forward strand.
GTCCATCGCCAGGGTCGCGACGCGGCCGTCGACGCTCAGGGTCCAATGCCGATATTCCTCCGGCACCGCATCGAATGTGATCATCGCGCTTCCTCCCATTGCAGTCGGCAATGTCGTTCTTTATATGCATCATAATGCATATTTTAACAGAGGGAAGCATTATCACACATCGACACCCCTCGTCATCGCAAGGCGGAAACGACCGAGGAGCGTCTGGTTACGACGTCGCCTGGATCAGCAGTTCAAAGCTCTCCTCGATCGTCCGGTTTGCTGTATCGACCCGGGCATCGGCCTTGCTGTAGAGCGGATTGCGGACCTTCAAAATCCGCTGCAGGTCGCTCATGGCCTCGCGGTTGCTGGCCATCGGCCGCATGTCGCCCTGGGCCACGACGCGGCCCATGTGCTCGGCTGGCGAGGCGGTCAGCCAGACGGTGAAACAGTTGGTCAGCAGCATCTCGAAGGTCGCGGGCTCGGACACGAGGCTGCCGCCGGTGGCGAGTACGAAGCGCGGATGGCGCGCGATCAGGTCCTGCAGGCATTGCCGCTCCAGGCGCCGGAAACCGGCTTGGCCATAGAGGTCGAAGATGACGCTCAGGGCCACGCCGGCCGTGCGTTCGATCTCCCGGTCCAGCTCGATGAACGGCACCTTCAGGTGCTGGGCCAGCCTGGCGCCCAGCGTGGACTTGCCGGCTCCGCGCAGGCCGATCAGGGCCACATGACCGCGCCGTGCCTTCTCGGCCGCGGTGTCGAAGCGCTGCAGCAGCATCTGGCGCGCCTCGACCAGATCGCCGGCATCCAGGCGGCGCAGCAGTTCGAGCGCATGGGCCAGATCGACCGACGGGTCCGGATGTTCGTGCACCAGGGTTTCGATCGGCATGTCGAGTGCTGCCGCCAACTGCCGCAGCAGCAGGATCGAGATGTTGCCCTGTCCGGTTTCGAGCTGGGCCAGATAGCGTTCCGACACGCCGGAGTCACGCGACAGGATCTTGCGGGTCATGCCGCGCTTGGCCCGCGCCTCGCGGACGCGATCGCCCAGGCGCTTCAGGAACTCCTCGTCGGGCACCCGGTCTGGCGGCACGTAGCTGGTGGCGGAAACGGATGTGGCCATGCGACCTGTCTCAAGATGAATTATGCCGCTTGCCCAATCAGCGACATGTATTATAGTGCGTTAATAATGCCGCGATCCAGTGGGATCGTCGACCATTGTAGCGGAGGAGCCGATGACGGTCGATATCACCATCCTGGTCGGTACCATGACCGGCACCGCGGAGATCGTGGCCGAAGAGGTCCAGGCGGCGCTCGAGGCTGCGGGCCATTCCGCTGCCATCGCGGCGATGGACAGTCTCGATGCCCACGTGTTCGACCGCGGCAGCGCGTTCCTGATCGTGACCTCGACCTACGGTGCCGGCGACGTGCCCGACAATGCCCAGAGCTTCTTCGCCGCGATCGAGGGCGGCCGCCCGGCGCTGTCCCACGTGTCCTTCGGCGTGATCGCGCTGGGCGACCGCACCTACAAGGGCACCTATTGCGAGGGCGGGCTGAAGTTCGGACGCCTGCTGAGCGAATTGGGCGCACGGCGCATCGGCGAGCCGATGCTGCATGACGCCAGCGCCGGCACCATGCCCGAAGAGATCGCCGCGGAATGGGTCGTCGGCTGGGTCGAGGATCACCTGGCCCCCGCACTCAAGGCTGCCTGAACGCTCTTCCGTCGAACGCCGTCGCAAAGAACGGCCGACCGTCAATGACAAGAACAGGGATGGAGAGTGCCGATGATCGTGCTCGCAGCGACCGAGGGCGACGGGGCTGAGCGGCAGCCCGCCGGCGCCTATAACGCGGCCGTCGATCTCATCGACCGCAACCTTGCGGCAGGCCGGCAGCGCAAGACCGTCTTCATCGACGAGGCCGGCCGCTACAGCTATGGCGATCTGGCCGAGCGGGTCGACCGCTTCGCCAATGCGATCCGCACTCTCGGCGTCGAGCCGGAACAGCGCATCGTGCTGGCTCTGCTGGACACGATCGATTTCCCGACCTGCTTCCTGGGCGCGATCAAGGCCGGTGTCGTGCCGATTCCGACCAACACCTTGTTCCAGGCCGCCGATTTCGCCCATATCCTGTCCGATAGCCGGGCGCGCGCCCTGGTGGTGAGCGACGTTCTGCTGCCGAAGCTGGTCGAGGCAGCCCGCATCGCCGACTGGGACGGGCTCGTGATCGTTTCGGGCGCAGCCCTGGGCGACCGGCTGGCGCTGCCCACGCTGATGGCGCGGGCGGGTTCGGTCGCGACGGCTGCGTCGACCCGGGCGGACGACACTTGCTTCTGGCTCTATTCCTCCGGCTCGACCGGCCAGCCCAAGGGCACGGTCCATATCCAGACCAGCCTGATCGAGACCGCCCGGCTGTTCGGCCAGGGCGTGCTCGGCATCGGCGAGGGCGATCTGGTCTATTCGGCCGCCAAGCTGTTCTTCGCCTACGGGCTGGGCAATGCGCTGACCTTCACCATGGCGGTCGGCGCGACCTCGATCCTGGTCAGCGGCCGGCCGACTGCCGATACGGTCAACGAGGTCCTGCGCCGGGAGCGGCCGACCCTGTTCTGCGGGGTGCCGACGCTCTATGGCGCGCTACTGGCCTGCCCCCGCGTGCCGGCGCCGGGCGAGCACGGGCTGCGGCTGTGCACGTCGGCCGGCGAAGCGTTGCCGGTCGAGGTCGGGCGGGCCTGGACCGCGCGCACCGGCGTCGAGATCGTCGACGGCATCGGGTCGACCGAGATGCTGCACATCTTCGTGTCGAACCGGCCGGGCGCCGTGCGCTATGGCGTCACCGGCAAGCCGGTGCCCGGCTACAGGGCGCGGCTGGTCGACGAGAACCGCCGCGAGGTAGCGCCGGGCGACATCGGCGAGATGGAGGTGAGCGGCCCGACCGCCGCCACGCAATATTGGAACAACCCCGACAAGACCCGTGCCACGTTCCTGGGCGAATGGGTCAGGACCGGCGACAAGTTCCGCCAGGACGATGAGGGCGACTATATCCACTGCGGTCGCGCCGACGACATGCTGAAGGTCGGCGGCATCTGGGTCTCGCCGATGGAAGTGGAGTCGGCGCTGCTGGGCCACCCGGCGATCCAGGAGGCAGCCGTCATCGGGCTCGCGGATGCACACGGCCTGATCAAACCCAAGGCGTTCGTCGTGCTGAAGCCGGGCGTGCCGCAGGACGCAGAATTGACCCAGGTGCTGCAAGACCATGTGAAAAGCCGGCTGGCACCGTATAAATATCCGCGCTGGATCGAATTCGTGGACGATCTGCCCAAGACCGCGACGGGCAAGATCCAGCGCCACGTCCTGCGCCACCGCGAGGCTGAAGCCGCGCAACCGATGGGAGCCGTCGATCAGTGATGCCTAGGGAAACGATCCGGCAGGATTTCGCCGAGATCGATGGTCGCCGGCTGGAGACGGCCTGGATCGCGCCCGAACGATCCGGCGGCCCGACCATCGTCATGCTGCACGAGGGATTGGGCTCGGTCTCGCTCTGGAAGGATTTTCCGGCACGGCTCGCCGAACGGACCGGCTGCGGCGTGCTCAACTATTCGCGCTACGGCCACGGCGCCTCGACCGTGCTGGGCGAGCGACGGCCGGTCGAATACATGCACCGCGAGGGCGAGGTCGTGCTGCCGGCGGTACTCGGCCATTTCGGCATCGAGCGGCCGATCCTGTTCGGTCATAGCGATGGCGGTTCGATCGCGCTGATCCATGCCGGCCATCGGCCCGACGCCGTGGCGGGCCTGATCCTCGAAGCGCCCCATGTGTTCGTCGAGGACCTGACAGTCGCCAGCATCGCCGGCGTGAAGCAGGTCTACGAGACGACCGACCTGGCCGGCAAGCTGCGCCGCTACCACCAGGATGTCGACCGAACCTTCTGGGGATGGAACGACATCTGGCTCGACCCGCGCTTCAAGCTCTGGAACATCGAGACCTACCTGCCGGCGATCCGCTGCCCCATCCTGGCGATCCAGGGCGAGGACGACGAATACGGCACCAGGGCGCAGCTGCAGGCGATCGCCGACGCGACTCCAGCGACGGAGATCGCGATGCTCGCCTCGTGCGGGCATTCGCCCCACCGGGACCAGGCGACGGCGGTGCTCGACCGGTCGGCAGCTTTCATCGAACGGCTTTCGCGGGCATAACCGCATCCGGCAATCCGAAAAACCAAGAACATCGGGGGAAACGACATGACGAAGGTGAGTTACGGTGCGCTGGCGATCGCGGCGGCGGTCGGTCTTGGCGCCGTCGTGCCGGCTGCGGCCGACAGCATCAAGATCGGGGTGCTGGGCGACCAGTCGAACGTCGCAGCCGATGCCGGAGGCCTGGGCGCGATCCTGGCGGCCAAGATGGCAGCGGCGGATTTCGGCGGCAAGGCGGCGGGCATGCCGATCGAGTTCGTTTCGGCCGATTTCCTGACCAAGCCCGACAATGCGGTCCAGATCGCCCATCGCTGGTACGAGTCCGAGGGTGTCGACGCCATCACCGATCTGCCCTACTCCGGCGCCGGCCTCGCGGTCGAAGCGATCGCCGGCGCGGACAAGAAAATCGTGCTGATCGCGGGGGCGGCGACCTCCGACGTGACCGGCAAGGGCTGCAATCTCTATGAGACGCAATGGTCGGACGACACCTATTCGCTCGCGTCGGCGACCGGGCAGGCGGCGGTGGCGGCCGGCGGCAAGACCTGGTTCTTCCTGACGGCCGACTATGCGCTGGGCGATTCGATCCAGCGCGACGCGACCGGGGTGATCGACAAGGCGGGCGGCAAGGTGGTCGGCAGCGTGCGCCATCCGCTGGATACGCGCGATTTCTCGTCGTTCCTGCTCCAGGCGCAGGGTTCGGGCGCCAACGTCATCGGCCTGGCCTCGGTCGGCGCCAACACCATCGCCGAGGTCAAGCAGGCGTCGGAGTTCGGCATCACCCAGGGTGGCCAGAAGCTGGCGGGCTTCCTGATCTTCATCACCGACATCAATGGCATGGGCCTGCAGGCGGCCCAGCATCTCTACAATGCCGAAGGCTTCTACTGGGACCAGAACGACCAGGCGCGCGCGTTCGGCAAGCGCTTCTTCGCCGAGATCGGCCGGATGCCCAGCAAGGAGCAGGCGGCGACCTATGCTTCCGTGCTGCATTACCTGAAGGCGGTGGACGCCGCCAAGAGCAAGGACGGCACGGTCGTCAGCCAGAAGATGCGCGAGATGCCGGTCGATTATTTCGGCCGCAAGGGCACGATCCGTGCCGACGGCCGGGTGCTCTACGACATGACCCTCTACGAGGTGAAGTCGCCGGCCGAGAGCAAGTATCCGTGGGACTATTACAAGCTCGTGCGCAGCATCCCGGCCGACAAGGCGTTCCGCCCGCTCGCCGACGGTGGCTGCCCGCTCGCGGCGAAATAACGGCTTTGCGTCTCTGAAGCGATCAAGGCCGCCTCGATGGCGGCCTTGATTTTTTGAGATTCCGGCGGATCAGCGTGCCTGGGCGCGGCGGCGCATGACCAGCCCGAGCCCGACCAATCCCATGGCGAACAGCGCCATCGACGCTGGTTCCGGAACGTTCGCGACGTCGAACCTGACGATCATGCCGGGCGAGAAGGAAAGGCCCTGCCAGTTCACATAGAAACTGTTGCCGGACTCCGACAGCCGGTCGCTGGTCAGGCCGGCCATGGTGGTCGACGGATCGATGGTGATGGTCGGCAGGACATGCGTGACATCGGTCACGTCGAACCCGTTGAAGCTCGCCTGGCTCCAGGTCGCCGCATCATTGAAGGCCACCGTGATCGCGCCGTCGCTGACCGTGAGGTTGAAATCTCCGCCGTCGACGTTGGTAAAGGTCGCGCCGTTGGCGGTGACGACCTGGGTCTGGTTGCTCTGATAAAGCGAGCTTTTCGTCGGGTAATAGTAGGACACACCCACGGTATCGCCGATCAGCCCGGCGTGGGCCGGGGAACCGGCGAAGAACAGGAAGGCGCTGAAAAGTGCTGCTGAAATCTTGAAAGTCATTTTTGCTCTCGTTTGGAATGTGCCTGCTCTCCGTAGAGCAATCGCCGTGCCAAGAATAAAAATGGCGGAAATGCTGATGACTTGAAGAAATATCGCTGAGTTTATGTAAATAAATCCGACAATTTCCAATAATTATTAATGAAAATTAACTCCGCGGCCGGAATTTGTATTTTAATTATGCATAAATAATTGATTTAATCATAAATATTAGAAATATTTAGTCTTGATATATTTCGGATTTGTCTAAAAATCTCATCATTCAGATCTGCGCCGGGCCTTCACCACTGGCGATAGCGTATTCTGCACGGTCGTCGTCGGCAGATTGTGCCGCAAACCGTTTCAGGCTGGCCTGACCCCCGGTATTCAGCTACCGTGTTGATAGAGCGGTCAAATCCGTCGTTTCGACCTTCGCCGGCAAATCGGGGAACTCAATGTCGAATGTGGCTGGCAAGGCTTACGCCATGAACGTCCTCACGCCGATGCGGCCGTGGCGGACCTGGATCAATCGTTTCCTGTTCATGGTCGCGCGTGCCTTGCCGGAAACCCTGTCCGGACTGCTCGGCCTGTCGATCATCCACTTCGCCCGCTGGGTGATCGTCAAGCGGGACCAATGGCCCGATTGCGGGCAAGGCCGTCAGCAGCTGGCCAACGATTACATGTTGTTCTGCAGCAATTTCAACGGCACCTGGGACCAGTATATCGACGCCTTTTCGGACGGCATTCCGAATGGTCTGAACCTATTCTGGTATTCAAGCACGAAATATCCGCAGTCGATCCCGATCACGCCGTTCAAGGACTATATCCGGCACAATCAATACACGACGAACTACTATTATAACGCGACGCCGGGCTCGGCGCAGCGCGACATCAAGGCGGCCCTGCGCGTGTTCGGTGCGATCCAGGATCTGTCGGCCCAGCACGCGGGTGCGACGCCTGCGAGCTTCGCCGTCGCCTACCGCAAGACCCTGCTCACCGTGCAGAACGACCTGGGCTCGGCCGGCTACGCGCCCGAGGCAAGCCTGGATGCGCAGAATGCCGCGCTCAACCGGGCGCCCTTCGTCGCGGCGATCTGGGGCGAAAAGCTGCCGACCAGGCCGGCGCCGCCGGAGCTCACCTGGCGCCCGCGCAGCCCGTTTCGCCGTCACTGACCGCTTTCCCCGTCCCGCTGGAGCGTTGCCATGCCGAATTTCGACGGCGGCCATTATTTCCTGACTGTCCTCGCCCCGATCGAGACCGACCGGCTGGTCGAGCATGACGGCCTCCGCAGCTCGGCCGTCCATATGGTGCAGTCGACGCTCGCGACCCTGCCAACCGCGCGCCAGACCGAGGCGACGGAATGGCTGCGGCTCGGTAGCCCGTTCGCCCGATCGACCCGCACCCATTTCGCCCGCTTCGTCGTCATCAACGACACCGTGTTCAACGGCCGCGATCCGATCGACGCGCTGCGGGTCTCGCTCGTCGGTCCCAATCCGGTCATTCCGTTCGCCAACGACCGGCTGACCACGCCGTTCCTGTTGTTCACAGCCGACTTCGATGCGGCGAGCGACGATCCCGGCGAGCTTCGCTCCTACCTAGTCGACCTGTGGACCAAGCTGGAGCCGGAGCTGTCGGCGATCTTCCAATATTGCGTCGGCTTCGGCACCGGCCGGACCGCGGAGAGTTTCGCCGACTACATCATCGCCTGCCAGATCGAGACGACGATGCCGTTCAACGATTATTGGACCGGCGCGCCGCCGCTGACCTCGTTGAAGGACAAGCTGTGCACCATGGCCGGCGTCGTGGCATTGGGCGCGCTCGTCGCCGTGCCGATCCTGCATGCGTTCGGCTGGACCTGGGGCTGGTCGCTGCTGGCGGCGCTCGCTGCCGGGATCGTGCTGGTGCTGGGCATCGGCTACGAAATGGTCGAGCGGCGCGCGTCGACCCCGTTCCCCCGGGCGCCCCATTGCGACCTGCCGTCGGTACTGAAGGCGCTCTACCTGCAGCAGCAGTTCAGCCGGCTGGCGATCGACGCCCAGGGCCAGGACGACGCGACGCTGCACGCGCTGTTCGGCCAGTTCCTCGCGACCCATCGCCCCGGGGATTTGAACGGGCCCACGCAATTGCCGGGCGTGATCGGCGCTACGGGGGCCAAGGCATCATGACCCGCATCCTCGATCTCGCCGACATCCAGGGCAATGTTCTCAGGCCCTATGGACGCATGGGATTTCCCAAGGCTCGCTTCATTTTCCTGCATATCGCCGACGCCGCGGCCGGCCGCGACTTCGTCTGGAAGCTGCTGCCGAAGATCACGACCTCGACGCGCTGGGAATCCAAGGAAGCCTACCCGGGCGAGGTGATCCAGCGCAGGCCCGAGGTTACGTTCAATCTCGCCTTCACCTTTTATGGTCTGGTGGCGCTCGACCTGCCGACGGCCACGTTGGCGCAGATGCCGGCGGAATTCATCGACGGCATGGCGGAGCGCGCCAATATCCTAGGCGACCTGCGGGGCGGAAATGCCCAACAGGCCTGGGACCCGATCTGGCAGAATTCGACCGGCGACGCCAAGGTCCATGTGATGGTCTCGCTCAATGCGCAGATGCATCACGATGGCACGCCGATCGCGGCCCTCGCGACCGCCACCGCCCATGTCATGGCGCTGGCCGAGGCATCGGGCGGCAAGGTCCGCGTGCTGCCCGGTCACGGGCCGGACAATGCGCTCTACCAGGATTCCGGCGCGCTGCTCGAAGCTGCGGCCGACGGCAAGCTGCTGCCGACCGCCAAGGAGCATTTCGGCTTCACCGATGGATTCGGCGACCCAGTGTTCGACGGGCAATATCCCGCTGCCGAGATTTCGGCCGAGGCGGTCGGCGGCGGCAAGATCCTGCCCGACCAGAGCTGGGGGCCGCTCGCGACCGGCGAGTTCCTGCTGGGCCACCCCGACGAGGCCCAGGAGATCCCGGGGGGCCTGCTGCCGCCGGAATTCGCCCGCAACGGCACTTTCATGGCCTATCGCAAGCTGCAGGAGAACGTGGGCGCGTTCCAGGACTACATCGCCCGGACGGCGGTGCTTTACGACCGCGTCATGGGGTTGGGCGACGTCGAGGCGGCGCGCGAGATCCTGATGGCCAAGATCGCCGGCCGCTGGTCGGACGGCGTGCCGCTGATGGCGGCGCCGACCTTTACCGAATGGCGGGCGTTCCAGGTCCGCGAGGCCGCCGCCACCAAGGCCGGGGACAAGGCGACGCTCGCCGCCATCGAACGGTCCTACGTCGATTTCAAATACCGCGCCGATCCGGCCGGCCTGAGATGCCCGGTCGGGGCGCATATGCGCCGTGCCAATACGCGCGACATGCTGGATCCCTCCGCCAACTCGACCCATCCCAAGGACTGGAACGGCTCGGTGCTGAACAACCGGCGCCGTGTCCTGCGCCGGGGCTTGCCCTATGGCCCGACCGACCGCAGCGTCGCGCTGAACGGCGAGCAGGGCATCATCTTCCTGGCGCTCTGCGCGAGCCTGTTCCGGCAGTTCGAATTCGTGCAGCAGCAATGGATGCAGTACGGGCTCGACTTCAACCTCGGCAACGACACCTGTCCGCTGGTCGGCAACCACGGCGAGGCGGCGAAATTCGTCATCGCGGCCGATCCGGCCGGGGACAAGCCGCCGTTCATCTGCGATCGGCCGCCGCAATTCGTCGAGACGCGGGGCGGCGACTATTTCTTCATTCCCAGCATGACGGCGCTGCGCATGATCGCCATGGGCACGGTCGATCCAACCTGAAACGGGAGCACCGGGTCCATGGTCATCATCAATCTGCTGACGGCCATCGCGACCCGGGTACTGATCCTGGTTGACGGGCTGGTCGCCCTGGCCCGGCTCGCCGCAGTGGCCTTCTCGTGCCGGTCCGGCGAGGGCAGCTTCAAGCAGCGGATCACCGCCCGGCTGACCGCGCCGGACGGCCTGCGGCTGGTGCTGGGCGCCGTCCGGTCGCTACTGCCGAACCTGGTCGTCTCGCGCAAATTCGCCACGGCCTACGACAATGGCGGCTCCGCCCTGGTCACCCGCTTTACCGACGTCCAGGAGGTGCTGAACCGCGATGATGATTTCGAGGTGGTCTACGGCTCGCGCATGGCGACCATCACCGGCGGTCCGAACTTCTTCCTGGGCATGGCGGATTCGCCGACCTACACGCGCGACGTGTCCAACATGCGGCTGGCGGTCCGGCGCAGCGACGTTCCGGGCATGGTGGCGCCGTTCGTCTCGACCGAGGCGGCGGCCCTGGTCGCGGCGGCGCCGGGCCGGATCGACGTGCCGCAGGATCTGACCCTGAAGGTACCGGCGCGCCTGCTCGGCGCCTATTTCGGCACGCCCGGCTCGTCGGAACAGGCGATGATCGACTGGACCACGACCATGTTCTGGTACCTGTTCATCGACCTCAATGCCGATCCGGCTTTCGACGCCAGGGCCGCGATCGCCGCCGAAGGCTGCCGCGCCTACCTCGACCAGACGATCGCGGCACGCAAGGCGGCACCGCTCGACCAGGACGACGTGTTGCAGCGCTGCCTCGCCATGCAGGCGGCCGGCCTGCCGGGCATGGACGACCTGGGCATCCGCAACTATCTGATCGGCCTGATGATCGGCCTGGTGCCGACGACCTCGCGCGCCAGCGTGCAGGCGCTCGACCAGCTGCTCGACCGGCCCGACGCGCTGGCCGGCGCACAGCGCGCGGCCCTGGCCGACGACGACGACCTGCTGGGCCGCTACGTGTTCGAGGCGCTGCGCTTCAACCCGGTCAATCCGGTGATCTATCGCCGCGCCGTGCGCGACACGGTCATCGCCCGCAACACGCTGCGCGCCCGGACGATCCCGCGCGCGACCATGGTCTATGCCGCCAACCTGTCGGCCATGTTCGACCGGCTGCAACTGCCGGAACCGGACAGCTTCCGGGTCGATCGGCCGTGGGAGGATTACATCCTGTGGGGCTACGGCCTGCATACCTGCTTCGGCGCGCACATCAACCGCATCGCCATTCCGGCGCTGCTGAAACCCCTGCTGAAGCAGCGCGGGTTGCGCCGGGCCGATGGGCTGGCCGGCCGGATCGACACGGCTGGCACGCCGTTCCCGGTCCATCTGATGCTGGAGTTCGATCGGGCATAGGGGGGAGATCCCGACCGTGCACTGACCGGTGCGCTGCCGGTCAGGACGACTGCCGCGCCATCTGATCCAGGCCGTAGAGCGCTGCGCCGTACAAGGCGGCATGGCTGGTGATGACCTTGACCGGGACGTTGCCCAGTAGGTCGGCGAAGCGCCCCTTGGCCAGGAAGGCGCGCATGAAGCGGCCGTCGTCCAAGGGTCCCAGGATGCGCGGGGGAATCCCCCCGGCCAGGTAGACGCCGCCGGTCGCGAAGATCTTGAGCGCCAGGTTGCCGGCCTCGGCGCCGAGGATCGAGATGAAGATGTCCAGGGTCGCCGCGCACAGCGCATTTTCCGGATCTTCCAGCGCCGCCTGCAGGATGAGCGGCGTGCGATCGGGCGCCTTCGCCAGTTGCGCCGCGAAGGCGGGGGCCTCGGGCGCATGGTCCGTGTCGCGCAGGAAATCATAGATGTTGGGCAGGCCGCTGCCGGAGCAGACCCGCTCGTACGCCACATGGCCGTAGCGGTCGACCATGTAGGACCAGAGGCGGGACTGCGTCTGGTCGGCCGCGGCGAAATCCGCGTGACCACCTTCCGACGAGCAGGCGACATACTCGTGGCCGCTCCAGATCAGGAACGCCTCGCCCAGCCCTGTGCCGGGCGCGATGATCGCGATCGGCGCCTGTGGGTCGGCTTTCCCGGCGTTCAGCGTATGCAGTTCATCAGGCCGCAGATGGGGCACCGCATAGGCGATCGCCTTCAGGTCGTTCAGCAGCAGCACCCGCCCGAACCCCAGGGAGCGCTGGAGCGATTTCTCGTCGAGGGTCCAGGACAGGTTCGTCAGGCGCGCTTGGCCGCCGATCACCGGTCCGGCGACGTCGAAACAGGCGGCGTCGATCGGATGCTCGATCCCGGCCGTGAATTCCTGCACCAGCGCTTCGAGCCCGGCATAGTTGGCGCTCTGAAATTCGGCCTGGACAATCGGTTTGCGGGCGCCGGCGTCCGGTGCGTACACCGCCAATTGGGTTTTGGTGGCGCCGATATCTCCCGCAAGCAGCATGCGCCTTTCCCCCAGGCCAAGTGACGAGCTTCGGAAAGCAGCGACCGATCTCGATGGGAGAACGCGAAAAATCCGGCTTTCGATCCCGGGACGCGGCCGCTCAGTGAGCCGGCTGGCGCCGCTGCTGCTCGGCCGCCCGGTCGAGCGTGGCACGGTCGTTGCCGTGCTGCTTGATCAGCGCACGCGCTGCGGCCCGCGTCAGCCCATGCTTATGCGCGAAATCATCGACCTCGTACGTCTCGCCGCCGGCGACCTGTCGACGGTCCGCAGCACCGGTCTTGGTCTTGTCGTCGGTCATCAGGGCCTCCCGGGTTGTTCGGCGCCTTATGGCGTCTCGCACGGATCGAACGCGTCCGTCGGTGAGAAGGGTACGCCCGATTTGCCATATCTCGCTGGTTAATCGGCGTGCGCGCAGCGAATCGGGTTCCAGGCTGCGCGGCAGTGACGGCACGATCAAGAGATTCACCGGCGTAGCTTCAACTCGAAGCGGTGCTTTGCGCGGGGGCTCGATCAGCCGGTATAGGACCGATGATTGGAGGACGCGTTATAAGCTGCAATTCAGCATCTGAGTGAATACTCAATCGGGCAGGGATGACGAGTGGGGAGCTTACCGGGGGCGGTCATCGTTCGCGGGCGATAAGGCGAATTGTGCGCAAGGCCTCTCAATCAGGATCGGACTCAAAAAGATGTCGTTGGCTCCGCTTGGGGCGATGCCTGGTGTCATGGCTTCCCGCCAGTGAGGGCATCGACGGCCATGGGTGAAGCGAACATCGACCGGGCGCTATGGCCAACGCCGGGCACTTCGACAAGCCGCCAGCCGAACGGCCAGGCGTGTTGGCGGGCAAGCTCCTCGGCTTGATGAAAGGCGCGCTCGCCTCGTTCGAACCGCGTTCCTCCCTGCTTTTCGGCGTCAGCATCGTCGGCAAGATTTTTCGATCCGTGATCTTCCTGGCCCAAGAAGATCGTGACCGGTGCCGCAACGTAACGCTTCAACATCTCCTCGGCCGATGGCATGCCGCCAAAGCCGTAGGGCGGGTCAGCGTCGAGACTCGCCAGTACATGCGTCGAAGGATTCGCAATGACGATGCGAAGCGCGTCGGATGGGGCGTATGCAGCCACCCGACTGAGAAACTGCGCACCGGCCGAATGCCCGACTAGGTAATAGGGCAGGCTTGGCCGGTTCTCTTGCTCCCGAAGCCAGCCGACCAGTTGCAGCACCAAATTTCCAGTCCAGTCTGCGCTATTCTGGATGGCATGCCGGTAAACGATGCCGCCATGCTGGTATCGCCAACTGGGAAATCGTTGTTTGTCAAAAAACGGAGCAGCCACAATCAGGCAAAGCTTGTCGGCCAGCGGCTTCGCGTGATCCCGATATGTGTCTGCGTTGCGATCGACCCCGTGAAAGACGATCAGGAAGCCTGTCGGGACGCAATCCGCTGGACGGTAGGTATAGACATCCAGAGGCACGCCAAGCGGCGCCATCTGCTCGCCCGATCCAGTCTCGATTTTGGCTGCGTTGGCCGCTCCGACGGCCGCGAACCATCCAACCGTGCCGATGATTCCAAATTCCCAACCTCTGAGAACTCTGCGTCTTGCCATTGTCAATCCTGCCCGATGCCAGGCATCCTTGGTGGAAGCCCAGATGTTCTACGGGGCGACGGAGCTTTCCGTCCACGCACTTGCGTGCACTGTGATCTCAGAAGACAACTGCGCAAGATCCTCCTCCAAAGCGGTCACCAAGCGGAAAGCCCGCGACGATGAAAATTCTCCTCGCCTTGGCCTTGCTGTGTGCCGGATTGACGGGATGCACGCTGCCCGATCGGGGCGCCTATGAGGAGTTTATGCCGCCCAGTGGCCAAGGGCCGGTGGTCATTCTCCTGTCCGGGAGCAGTGGGCCGCCCACCTATGTGTTCCTTGCGAAGAACCTCGCCGCGCTCGGCTATTATGTCGTGCTGATCGACGGCCACAGCTTCCTCGCGGAAGACGCGCGGGGCGATGAAAATCTCCGAAAAATGATCGAGCGGGTCCAGCATTCTCCCCATGCCGCTCCGGGAAAAGTTGGCGCGGTCGGTCTGTCCCTGGGCGGCGGAGATGTGCTTGTGCATGCCAGCACGCAGCCCGACCTCGTTTCCGTGGTCGTGGCCTACTATCCTGCGACCGGAGAGATTGAGAACAAAGACGACCTCGTTCGCCGCTGGTCGGTGCCGACCCTGGTCTTTGCAGGCGATAGCGACAACGCGGTCCGGCAGCATGGTTGCTGCCTGATTGGCACCATCGAGGCGATGGCGACCTCGGCAAGAGCGCGCGGCGCCCCGTTCGATCTGGTCGTCTATCCCCGCGTTGGGCACGGCTTCAATCTAGGCTTCGGCAATTTCGATCGCTATGCCACCGAAGACGCCTGGCAGCGGATGGTCGCCATGTTGCACCAGCATCTGGGACCGTAGCGCGGGCCGGACGACCCATCCTGACCATCAAGACTTCGGCAACCCGCAAGTGGAAAGCCTTGAATGGCGGCTGCCGAAGATCGTTGCAGTGGCATCATGGTTTTCCAACCGCGAGTGCCATGCCCGAGGGCGAACTGGTGGCGTTCCGGCCGGACGGGGCACTTCCTTCGAGTTGCTCAAGGAAGCGCTGGCGAGAAAGCGACCGGCGACCTGACGTTCATGGCCGGGCTGCTCGTCCGCGACGGCTGGGGCCTGCGGCCGCGCCGCCCGGGAGATCGCAGCCGGCGCCTGAGAGGCTTGCTGCGGATCCGCCCCAGCGGGCGCCACGAGAGAGTCGCTTCCGTCTCCCACCGTGTGGCGCGTAGTCACGAGATCAGGGGGATCATCACAAAGCGGCTCGACGTTCGGCACCGGGCAGGCCCACAGCGATGCCTGGCTGAAGATCAAATGTGACGGTCAGCAGGAACTGGTGATCGTCGGATTCGACCGTGAGCGTACCCTCGAAGTGAATGGCGATGCCCCGATCCTCGTAGCGAAAGCGGTTCCTCTCCCGGCAGGTAGCGTCCACGGCACCGACCAGCGCGGCCGGCAAGGTGCCTCGGGATGCCTGCACAAGGGTGTCCTCCAGGCCAAGCTTGAAGCGCTCTGCAAGGTAGCTATCGACGGTGTCGGACGGGTCGGGCAGCGGTGCCTCCTAGGTGGACGGGAGGTGGCCGATGGTAGCAGCGAATGAGAACGGATCAGGAACCATTGCAGGGTCGATAGGCCGATGTCATCCTCGCGGCGTTGCTCGATACGCGATCATGGGAGCAATTACGTGGGTCGGGAAATTGAGAATGCGGACAAGGACATTCGGTTTGGTTGTGGTTTCAGCTGCCTTGTCGGCCGTGGGCGCCGAGACCCTCTGGCGATACCTGCCGATGACGGTCCCTGGCCGCCCTGACACAACGGCACAAATCAATTTCATCATCGTGGCATTGGCGTTCGTCGGCTCGTTTTGCGCGTCGTTGATTTTCGTGCGGAAGGGCGACCGATCGCTCGCATGGGCGTGCGCTTTCGTCCTTCTCGCTGACGGCTTTGCGGTGCTGATGTTTAGCGTGTTCCTCTTAGGTAAACTCGCGATCAATGTCGCCACCACTCGTCCGCCTCAATCGGTTGGACAGGCCGCGTTGTCTGTCGTGCTGGGGCCACTCGCCATCCGTCTCACCATGAACAACGTCATGGGCACGTTGCGGCCCCCGATGGCGGACGACTGATGCCCGAGGGTCCCCACGATTTCGCCTATCTGAAGGATCGTGAGCGTCAGCCGAGCACCGCTGCGATGGCAGGCGAACCCGCTTTAATCAGGCCGGGGCTTCTGTCCGCTCGGATAGGGGACCAAACACAGCCGAGTGCCAGTACTTTCCCGGGTCGCGAAACCAATGACGGTTCCTTGGCGTCTCGAACTTAGCCAATTGGCGCATATTGACGCCGTAGCGTTGGCACAGGGCCAGGAGTTCCCGAAGTTCGTCTTTTAGCGGCTTGCGTTTGAGATAGACCACCAATCCTCGGCGGCCTTCACCCGCATATCTTTCGACACAGGGGATTCGGCCCAACCATTCGAAAAAGGCCCGCTCGTCGTTGAAGTGATAAAAGATGACCCCGGTATCCATCTGGGTGAGCGTGAGAAACGCCTCGGTCATATCCTCGGAATCTTGCTTCACGCCCGCCTCTTAAAGATGCCTTCGACCAACTGCGCTTGTCCCTTACTAAGCGGCCAGCTTGGCAGTCCGTCGGTTCCAGTTCCAGGGGAGAAGTTCGCCGAGCCGATTGATCGGATGGCCCTTGGCCATGCGGTCGATCACGTCGGCCAGATAGGCCTGCGGGTTGAGCCCGTTCAGCTTCGCCGTCTCCAGCACGGTGTAGAGGATGGCGGCCCGATCGCCACCGGCGTCCGAGCCCAGGAACAGGAAATTCTTTCTGGTGATCGAGATCCCGCGCAAGGACCGTTCGTCCGGATTGTTGTCGATGCCGATGCGCCCGTCGGCGACGAGCCCGGCGCCATGCTCTGCGCCAGCACCCGCAGCTTCTCCTCGGGGCTCCAGCGGCGCCGACGTTCCGGGCCGCTCAGAACCTCGCCGCGCAGCTCCGAAGCACTCGTACGAGCACTTCGAAGCACCTCCCTATCGATATTCGACACGTCGCCCATTCGCCCACCACTCAAGCCGAGCGACAAGCATGCCGATCAAAAGCGTCCTGAGAAGGCGTGGGCTGGCTGACGCTTACGGCTGTCAGCACTTCTCCCTGGAGTTGGAACCGTTGGGCTGACAAGCTGGCATAGGCATCTGAAGCATCGGCAGAAACGATCATGGTGACATTTCACGCCTAAACTGGAGAGGTAATGGATCTCGACGATCCCCAATGGTCTCATCTTTGTGGCGGCTATCGTGTTCCGTACGACCCTCGCAAAGCCTTCCTCGCGCTGGAACGGGCCGACGAGACCGCCAGTACCTGGGAAGAACTCTGGACCGAACTTCATCACCAGGGCGATGTTGGGGAGGCTTCGTATGCCGCTGTCCCCCATCTCGTTCGTATCTATGCCGCTCGGGGTATCGCCAATTGGAATACCTACGCACTCGTCGCCACGATTGAGGAGTCGCGGCGCAGCGGCCATAACCCGGAACTACCAGCCGATCTTCGCGATGCCTATGTGGCTGCTTGGGGTGAACTGGTCAAACTAGGACTTCGTGAATTGGAGGCGGCACGCGAGCCCACGCTCGTCGCCAGCATCATCGGGGTCATCGCATTCAGTAAGGGGCAATTCACGCTCGGTCGATTGGCGGTCTCGTTCACGGAAGACGAGCGTCAGGAAATGCTCAAAACGATGGGATGGGCCTGACAAACGGAGAGGCCTCCGATCACGCCACGTGAATAGCTGACGTTTACGACCGGGGCTACATATGTCTCGATGGTTTCCGACTTGTGCCAACGTCTGCCGGCGCAGGTGTAAACAGTAGGATCGCAAAGGCGCGCCAAAGCCACGCTGCGCCAAGACGGAAAATGTGTGTGTGTGGAACGTGTGGGGGCGATGGATTTGCGTGACCCGCAACCAGTTGATTTCAAAGTGAAATCTGTCGCCTCGAAAGGCTGGCGTCCCCAAGGGGAGTCGAACCCCTGTTCCCGCCGTGAGAGGGCGGTGTCCTGGGCCTCTAGACGATGGGGACCCGAAGAGGAGGCGAGAGATACAAGAGCCGTCGTTCCGGATCAAGCGTCTCGTTTTCGCCAGGGCGCGGGCCAGCCATGCGGGTGGTCCGGCGCCCGAAGGGTCAGTCGCGGAAATTCACGTATTGCAGCGGCAGCTCGATCTTCAGGCCCTTGACGAAGGCGATCGCCGCCTGCAGGTCGTCGCGCGCCTTGCCGGTCACGCGCAGCTCGTCGCCCTGGATCGAGACCTGGATCTTCATCTTGGAATCCTTCAGGTCCTTGACGATCTTCTTGCCCAGGTCCTTGTCGATGCCCTGCTTCACGATGATGGTCTGGCGTACGCTGTCGCCCGACGCTTTTTCCGGGTCCTTGAACTCGAGGCAGCCGGCGTCGAGCTTGCGGCGCGTCAGGTGCGTCTTCAGGAGTTCGTGGACCTGCTTCATCTTCAGCGGGTCGTCGGCCAGCAGGGTCAGCGTCTCGTCCTTGCGGGTCAGGCTGCAATTGCTGCCCTTGAAGTCGAACCGGGTCTCGATTTCGCGCTGGATATTGCCCAGCGCATTGTCGACCTCGGCGAGGTCGGTCTTCGAGACGATGTCGAAGCTCGGCATGTCGAATTCCTGAATTGAACGGCGGATGACGCGTTCTACCGCCAAAAGCAAAGGCCCGCCAACCCCCGTGACGGGGCTGGCGGGCCTTTCCGGGTCTTTTGGACCTTAGCTCGCGCGCTTCAGCGGACGATCGCCACCGACATTGTTCGCCGCGGCCGGCTTGTGGGCCTGGCCCTGGCTGTTGTTGTTCCCGGCATAGGGACGCGGAGCCTGGCCGGCGCCGCCAGCGCTGCGGCCACGATAGCCGCCGCCTTCGCCGCCACGGCCGGCATAACCGCCGCCGTTGCCGCCTTCGCTCCGGCCGGCGTACCCGCCGCCCTCGCTGCGACCGGCATAGCCGCCGCCCGAACCGGCCGGACCGCCGAAGCGGCGCGGACCCTTGTTGAAGCCGCCCGGCTTGCGCGGGCCGCTGCGCTTGTTGAAGTTCGCGGTCGGCTCCAGGCCCGGAATGACGTGGGGGGCGAGCGTGGCGCCGGTGTAGCGCTCGATCCGGTCGACCAGCTGGCGGTCGGCGGGCGAGGCGAACGAGATCGCGATGCCGGACGCGCCGGCCCGGCCGGTGCGGCCGATGCGATGCACGTAATCCTCGGCCTGGCGCGGCAGGTCGAAATTGATGACGTGCGTCAGGTCCTTGACGTCGATGCCGCGGGCAGCGACATCGGTCGCGACCAGCAGGCGGATACGGCCCTGCTTCAGCTTCTGGACCGTGTAGTTACGGGCCGACTGCGTCATGTCGCCATGCAGCGCGCTGGCCTGGTGGCCCTGGTTGTTGAGTTCCTCGGCCAGGGTATCGGCGTCGCGCTTGGTCGCGGCGAAGATGATCGCCTTCTCCACTTCCGGGCTGGAGGCCAGATGGGCCAGCAGACGGCGCTTGTGGCCAAGATCGTCGGCGAAATGCACGCGCTGCTCGATCTTGTCGACCGTCATGGTGGTCGCCTCGATCGCGACGCGCGCCGGATCCTTCAGCATCTTCTGGGTCAGCTGCACCATGCGCTTGTCGAAGGTCGCAGTGAACAGCAGGGTCTGGCGCGAGGACGGGCTGGCGGCGACGATCGTCTCGACCGCGTCGACGAACCCCATGTCGAGCATCCGGTCGGCTTCGTCGAGCACCAGCATCTCGAGGTCGGCCAGGCTGACCCGGCCACGTTCGATATGGTCGATGAGCCGGCCCGGCGTCGCGACCATCAGGTCGACCGGACGCGACAGCAGCTGCAACTGCAGGCGATAGGGCATGCCGCCCAGGATCGACACGGTATTCAGCTTCATGAACTTGCCGAGCTTGCGCGCGGTGTCGAGGATCTGGGTGGCGAGTTCGCGGGTCGGGGCCAGCACGAGGACGCGCGGGCCGCGGACGCGCGGCTGCTTGAAGTCGGAGAGGAGAGCGAGTGCCGGCAGCATGAAGGCGGCAGTCTTGCCGGTACCTGTCTGGGCGCTGCCGATCAGGTCACGGCCGGCCATCACGAGCGGCACGGCTTCGGTCTGGATGGGGGTGGCTTCGGTATAACCCTCTTGCTCGAGGGCCTTCAGGATGGGGGCGGGCAGATTGAATTCAGAAAAGGACAATGAGTGTTCCTCGAACGGGGCGCGAAGGGTGACCGCGGTCTTTCCGCCGGACCCGTCCGCTCGGAAAAATACGGGGCACGCCGCAACCGCTCATGGGGTTCCGGAGCACCAACTATCTTCGCCGCCCCATGATTGGGGGTGCGAAATTGAGTGGCGCTCAAGGGAACAGGCTCGAGGACCCGACGATCGGGTCAAATCCCATGGGGCGACACATCATGAGCGGCCGCCACCAACCACTGCGGTGCACAATATGGCTTCAGCGCTCGGGAAACGACAGATCCTTCTTAGCAGGGCTGCCGCGCTCCCCGCTCGGGGCACGAAGCCCGGAAGCCCATGCTATCAGGGTCGCGCGTTGTCAGAGCATCCGGAAGGGGTGGGCATGGCCGGTAAATTTCTTTTGGCCGCGGGACTGGGCGGCTTCGTCGCGGTCGCGGCCGGCGCCGCCGGGGTCCATGCGCTTGCCGACGAGCATGCCCGACAGCTGGTCGATCTCGCCTCGCGCTATCTCCTGCTGCATGCGGCGGCCTTGCTGGGCCTCGCCCATTTCGGCCGGGCCGGCACCGGCGGCTGGCTCGTCGATCTCGCCTTCTGGCTTTTCGCGGCCGGCATGGTGCTGTTCGGTGGCGGGCTGCTGGTCTCGGCGACGGTCGGCTTGGGCCCGTTCGGCGCCGCGGTGCCGATCGGCGGCACCGCCTTCATGCTGGCTTGGCTCGTCGTGGCGGGCCTGGGGCTGCGCCGCCTCGCCCAATGATCTGGTCAGGCCGATACGCGCTTGCCGTCCCGTTCGTCGGTATTGGCGGCCGCCGGCAGCGTGCGCTGCAACTCGACCAGTGCCGCCAGGATGGTGCGTGCGGCGTGGCCTTCGAGCGCGTAGTGGATCGTCTGACGATCGCGCCGCGTGCGCACCAGTTTTTGTTGCCGCAGCTTCGCCAGGTGCTGCGACAGCGCCGACTGGCTGAGCGCGACCCGGCTCTCGATCTGGCTGACCGACAGCTCGCCTTCGGCCAACAGGCACAGGATGCGGAGGCGTTGCGGATTGGCCATGGCCTTCAGGACGGCGGCGGCCGGTGCGATCGAATTCTGCAGTTCGGATGCAATCATCCGGATGGAGCTAGATCGTACTCGCGGATCGTCAAGCCGGACCGGTCGCCGGTGTCGCCATGACCGGGCTGGATCAATCGCACAGCCAGCGCGTCGGCCTCGCCCTGGCGCTTGGCGTGTTCCTGTCCTGGGGCCTGTTCCCCAGCTATTTCAAACTGCTGGCCGAGGTGCCGGCGATCGAGGTCATGAGCCACCGGATCGTCTGGTCGGCGCTGTTCATGGCCGTGCTGCTGCCGCTCGGCGGTGGCATCGCCGCGTTCCGGCAGGCGCTGCGCGACCCGCGTGTGGTCGGATTGATCGGCTTGTCGGCGCTGCTGATCGGCATCAACTGGCTGACCTACGTCTCGACCATCGCGGCCGGCCATGTGCTGGAGGCGAGCCTCGGCTATTTCCTGTCGCCATTGACGAATGTGGCGCTGGGCCGTCTGGTGCTGGGTGAGCGGTTGACGCGGCTGCAGCTTGCCGCCTGCCTGCTGGCGCTGAGTGCCGTCGCGGCACTCGCCTTCGGCACCGAGGGCGAGATCTGGCGTGCGCTCGTGCTCGCGATCAGCTTCGGCCTCTATGGGCTGGTCCGGAAGACGGTGCGGGTCGAGGCGCTGCCGGGCAATACGCTGGAATGCTTCCTGCTGGTGCCGTTCGCGGGCCTCTATCTTGCCTGGTGCGCCACATCGGGTACGAACCATTTCGGCGGGACCATGCCGGGCCTGTCGATCCTGCTGGCGCTGTCCGGCGTGATCACCGCCGTGCCGCTCATCGCCTATGCGGCAGCGGCGCGGCGGCTCAAGCTGTCGACCCTGGGGCTGATGCAGTTCGTGACGCCGACCATGGCGTTCCTGCTGGGGGTGCTCGTCTATGGCGAGCCGTTCGGCCGGGCGAAGCTCGTCTGCTTCATCGTGATCTGGGCGGCCTTGACGCTCTATGCGCGCGAAACGATCAGGCTGGCGCGACGGCCGGCCTGACCGTTCCGGGTCGAAGTCAGATCGACTGGGTGACCCACTCGACGAGCTTGCTCTTGGGCAGCGCGCCGATCTTCTGGGCCGCGACCTGGCCGTTCTTGAAGATGATCAGGGTCGGGATGCCGCGCACGCCATACTTGGCGGGCGTGCTCGGATTCTCGTCGATATTGACCTTGGCGATCGTGATCTTCCCGGCGAACTGCTGGGCGATCTCGTCGAGGGCCGGCGCGATCATCTTGCAGGGGCCGCACCATTCCGCCCAGAAATCCACCAGGACCGGACCGGGGGCCGAGAGCACGTCGGCCTCGAAGCTCGAATCGGAAACCTTGGTCGTAAGCGCGTTGGCGGACATGGGATCAATTCTCCTGGAGGCGCTGGGCGCCCGAAACGCATGGAGCGGGTGGAAGCCCGCCAGACTGGTCAAGATTAGGGGGTGGTGAAATCCAAGGTCAAGGCGACGGCCGAGTGGATTGCTTCATAGGAGCCGTGCGATCGATCCCCTTGCACACCCCTCTCTCGCGCTAAACCCATGATAGCTCAAGCGCTTCAAGACGTCTCAAGCAGTTGTTAAGGAGATCCGCTCATATTGCCAGCATGTAAAAGAACATTGCGGGGCGGCATGAGCGACCTCGGGACCAAGAATAGCACGTTACGGGACATCCGTTTTTCACAAGAACTGCTCGACCGGCTGGCCGTCGCCCATCAACGTTTCCTGAAGGGGCAACGGGATGGCCGGCGAGCCATCCTGGTCAATTGCAACTTTTCGCGCCTCGACCTCTCCGAACTCAATCTCTCGAACAGCGAATTCATCGGTTGCCAGTTCGAGCGCTGCAAGGCGCAGCGCGCGCTGTTCCGCGGCTCCAACGTGTTCGGCGCCAACTTCAACGGCGCCAACCTGTCGGGGGCCAATTTCGAGAAGGCGGACCTGCGCGGCGCCAGCTTCGAGAACGCCGACCTGACCCATACCCACATGAGCGGCGCCGACCTGCGCGAAGGCGCCATCGCGGGGCGGGAGGAAGCGAACGGCAGCCGTTTCGCCAACGCCCGGCTCGACGGCACCAACCTCTCGAGCGCCCGGCTGAAAGGCGCCGATTTCGCCGGCGCCGTGATCCATAGCACCAATTTTTCGACCGCGGACCTGCGCCAATCGAACTTTCGCGGCTCCGAGATCCGGGCCGCGAATTTCAAGGGCGCGCAGATGGGCGGCGCGGATCTGGGCGGGGCCGACATCGACGAACAGACCAAGGCCTACCTCGACTCGGTCGGCATCAAGCCACAGCCGCCGATCGCCATCCCGCCGGCGGAGATCGACCGGCGCCTGGCCCAGCACCTGCGCTGGATCGACAGTGGTGGCAAGGCGGGCATGCGGGCCGATTTCCGCAATTGCTACCTGGCCGGCTACGACCTGCGCGGCAAGAACCTGAGTGCGGCCGACATGCAGCTGGCGATCCTGTCCGGCGCGGTCTTGAGCGACACGTTGTTGCTTGCGACCGACCTGCGCCGCGCCGTGCTCAACAAGGCCGACGTCACGCGCGCCGACATGCGCGGTGCCAACCTGCTGGGGGCGGCGACCCGCGCGCTGGTGCGCGCCCAAACCCACCTGGGCGAATTGCCGGGCACGGGATTGCTGACGCGATTCGATGATTGACGTCGGTTCGCCGCTTCACGGTCCCTATGGGGACGATGTCGCGTCAGCCGATCTCCATCAGCCGCGGTCCGTCGGTCCATAGCAGCAGAGTCCGCACCTGGCGGCCCGGATAGATCCGTTCCAGCGCCGCGCGATAGGCCGCCAGCTGTTCCACATAGGCCGGCGACACGGCATCGACCTCCAGGGGCGGCGGCCGATTGGTCTTGTAGTCGACGATCAGCACGGCATCTTCAGTGACGACCAGCCGGTCGATCCGACCATTCAGCGCGCGTCCATCGATCAGGCCCACGACCGGCACCTCGGCCCGCGAGCCCGGTCCGAACAGCGCCGCGAAATCCCCGTGGCGCAATACCGCCATGGTTTCGCGCGCGATCGCGTCCTGCTCGACCGGATCCAGGCCGTGGGCCGGTTGGCTGAGAAAGCGCCGGGCCGCGGCCTCGCGCGCCGCATCGGGCAGTTCCGGCAGCGACTGCATCAGCCGATGGACCAGCAGGCCGCGCTGGAACCGCGTCGTGTCGCTGTCGGGCCCGAGCGGCGAGGTCGCGGCCGGCTCCGGCTGGCTCGGGCGCGAGGCGACGAGCGGGCGGGGCGGCGATGGTTCGTCGGGCCGCGGGCTGAGCGCGAACTCAGGCAGGACCTCGTCGCTTGGCCCATCGGCCGCCGGCCGGGTATCTGGCTTGGCCGGCACATCCTGCGGCGTCTCATGGACCCAGTGCGGGTCGAACGGCTCATGGCCGGGCGGCGGCGTCACGCTCTCCGTCCGGCCGATGCTGGCGAGCCCGGCGTCGATCAGGTCGTACCACGATCCGCCCTGGTCGCGCTTGGTACGCCAGCCCGCGACATAGAGCCGGTCTTCCGCCCGGGTCAGCGCCACATAGAGCAGGCGGCGATATTCCTCGTCGCGCTTCGCCTTGGCCAGCACCCGCGCAGCCTCGGACAGCGGCTCGCCGGCGCCCTTCGCCGGGCGCCACAGCATCAGATCCGCCCGCTCCGGCCACAGCAGCGCCGGCATCTGTACCGGCGTCTGCACCGTGTCGGGCAAGAACACGATCGGCGCCTGCAGGCCTTTGGAGCCATGGACCGTCATGATGCGGACCTCGTCGCGCCCGCCCTGGTCCAGGTCGCGCTTGATGTCCGCCTCGCCGCGCTCCAGCCAGTGCAGGAAGCCTTCGAGCGAGGGCACGTGCGCGCGCTCATGGGCGAGGCTCTGGGCCAGGAACTCGTCGATCGCGTCGGCCGCCTCGGGACCCAAACGGCCGATCAGGCGGCGGCGGGCGCCGCCGGCTCCCAGGAATTCGGCATAGAGCCGATAGGGCGGCACGAAATCGGCGCGCGCCATCAAATTGCCGAGCGTGTCGCGGGCGCCGACCATCGCGGGCTCGGCGGCAGCGCCCAGCGCCTGCCACAGGCTGCCGTTACGGCCATGAGCCAGGCGGTATAGCGCCTCTTCGTCGAGCCCGATCAGCGGGCTCTTGAGCACGGCGGCCAGGGTCAGGTCGTCCTCGGGCAGCAGCAGCACGCGGCCCAGCGCCATCAGGTCCATGACCGCGAGTTGGGATGTGAGCACCATGCGATCGGATCCTGCGACCGGCACGCCCAGTTGCTTCAGCTCGCGCACCAGCTCGGCGACGAAGCCGCCGCGCCGGCGGACCAGGATCAGCACGTCGCCCGCCCGGATCGGCCGGCCACGGGCCGGCAGCACCTCGCCCGACCGGATCCAATGTTGGATGGTGGCGGCGATGCGCTTGGCGAGGCGGCCGCGCGGCGCCTCTACCGCGCGCTGATCGACCGGGTGGGCCCAGGGCTCCTCGTCATCCGCTGCTTCCGGCTTGAAGGCCGGCCACAGCTCGACCCGGCCGGCATGCCCCTCGCGATGGGCCTTGTGCTCGATCGCGGCGCCATCGAGCGCCACGCCAGCCCGGGCGTCGTCGAGCGCGAAGACGGCGTCGACCGTCTGCAGCACCGCGGCGGTCGAGCGGAACGAGACCTGGAGCGGTACCTCGCGCCACTGCCGCTCGGCCGTGCGCACCTTGCCGGCGAAATGCCGCTGCATGCGCAGGAATTCCTGCGGATCGGCGCGCTGGAAGCTGAAGATCGACTGCTTGGCGTCGCCGACCGCGAAGATGGTGCGGGTCGGCGGAGCGGCGCCGTCGCCGACGAAGAACTCCGCCGCCAGCGCCTCGACCACGCGCCACTGGTCCGGGTTGGTGTCCTGGGCCTCGTCGATCAGGATATGGTCGATGCCGCCGTCCAGCTTGAACAGCACCCAGGGCGCGATCTCCGGCTGGGCCAGCAGGTCGCGGGTGGCCAGGATCAGGTCGTCGTAGTCGAGCAGCCCGCGCCGGCGCTTCTCGCCGGCATAGGCCGCGAGGAAGCCGAAAGCCAGCCGGGCCAGGCCGGCATTGGCGCGTGCGACCACGATGGCGGCGCGTCGGGCCAGCACGGCCAGCAGGCGCGCCTGTTCGGCCGCGAGGCTTTCGCCGATGCGCGGATCGCCGGCCAGCACCGCCTTGGTGCCAAGCACCTTGCGCGCTTCGCCTTTCTCGGTGAGGAACGCCGAAACATACTCGTCGAACCGGGCGACACGGCTCTCGGGATCGCCCAGCCAGGCGGCCAGGCACTCGCCGCGGCCGATGTCGGTCTTGCTGCCGGCGAGCAGGGCCGCCGTCGCCCGGCGCAGCCCGGCGCCGTCGACCATTGCCTCGTCGCAGGCGGCCTCGATCAGGCTCTCTTCGCTCTCCCCGGGCCGCACGCCCAGGCGGCGGTGCAGATGCTTCAGGTAGGGATCGAGCCCGCCCGCGTCGGCGATCATCTGCGACAGGCGTCCGCGCTCCGTCGTCAGCGCCTGCATCAGTTCGGCAAACGCCTGCTCGCCCGCGTGGCGGGTGACCTCGCCCAAGGCCAAGCCCAGGTCGTCCGCCGTCTCGCGCGCCGCCGTCAGCACGCTCTGGCGCGCTTCCTCCAGTAACTCCGTGGCGCTGCGATCGTCCATGACCTCGAACTGCGGCGGCAGGCCGGCCTCCAGCGGAAAGCGGCGCAGCACCGATTGGCAGAAGGCGTGGATGGTCAGGATGCGCATGCCGCCGGGCGTGTCGAGCACGCGGGCGAACAGGCGGCGCGCCCGGTCGAGCATCTCGGGCGGCACGTCGCGCTCGGCGCGCCCGATCAGGCCGGCGATGTCCTGGCGCAGCTTGCCGTCGCCCTCAGTCGTCCAGCCCGACAACCGCTCGTTCAGCCGATTCGCCATCTCGGCGGCGGCGGCCTTGGTGAAGGTCAGGCACAAGAGCCGGCCCGGCGGCACGTCGGCCAGCAGCAGGTTCAGCAGCCGGTCGGTCAGCACTTTGGTCTTGCCGGTGCCGGCCGAAGCCGCGACCCAGACCGAGGCACGGCCGTCCGAGGCCAGCTGTTGGATGGCGGTCGGGCTGAGGCTCATTCGCCGCTCCCCGCACCCCATTCGGCGACGCGCGCCAGATGGTCGTAGTCGCGATAGCGTCCGGCCCGTTCCGGTCGCGGCAGCGAGCGATAGGGTGTTGCCGGATCATCGTAGCGCGCGACCAGCCGTTCGAGTCCGAGCCGCGCCACCCGGGCCAGTTCGGCCGGATCGGCGCCCTTGCCGCCGGCCGGGCTGATCTCGGCCGCGGGATCGTTGCCGGTCAGGCGCCAGAAGGCGAGGTCGGTGACGGTCCCGGCCGGGACCAGGGCGAAGCCGCCCTCGGCCAGCATCGCCGCCTCGAGCGGCAATTGCGGGGCATATCCCAGCAGCACTTCCTCGGGCTTCGGGACGCTGCCGGTCTTGTAGTCGATCAGGGCAGCACCCCCGTCGCGCAGCAGGTCGATGCGGTCGGCCTTGCCGTGCAATGTGAAGCGACCGCCGGCCGTGTCGAACTGCAATTGCCCGCGGCATTCGGTGAAGCTGTCGAGGATGAAGGGCTGTCGCTCCGCCTCGGTCGCGACGAACCATTGGGCAATGCGCAGGAAGCGCGGCCACCAGAAGGCCCAGACGCCGGGCCGGGCCAGCGCCTCGCCGAAGACCTCGCGGCCGATCGCGATCAGGTGGGCGACGGGATCGGCGCCTTGGTGCGGCTCCCGCACGAAGCGATCGAGCGCCTCGTGGATGAAGGTGCCGCGTTCGGCCAGGCCCGGGTCGGCGTCGAGCGGATCGAGCGGCCTGAGCCTCAGCACGTGTCGCGCGTAGATCGCGTAGGGATCGCGCATCCAGGTCTCGATCTCGGTGACCGACAGCTTGCGCGGGCGGGCATGGGTCGGCGGCGTCGGTGCCGGCGGCTGGCACGCGCGGATTTCGGCCGGCGCATCGAGCCGGGCCTGCCAGGCGAGGAACGGCAGGACGCGGGGGCTATCGAGCGCGCCACCGACGGCGCGCAGCACGGTGTCGAGCCGCAGCAGCCAGCGCGACGGCACCGTCGGCGCGCCCTCCGACCGGACCGACCGGGTCAGCACGACCTCGCGCGCGGTCACCGCCATGGTGAAGTCATGGGCGGCGAGCCCGATCTGCGCCTCGGGCGATTCCAGCCCGAACTGCTGGCGCATCGGCCGCGACAGCCAGGGATCGGGCGTAGCGGCGGGCGGCCAGACACCCTCGTTCAGGCCGCCCAGGATGACCAGGTCGGCCTGCTGCAGCCGGGCTTCGAGCGTGCCCAGGATCTGCAGGCGCGGATGCTTGCCGAAGCGCGGCCGGACCACGCCGCCGGCGAGCAGGGCTTCCAGCAGTACTGGATAATCCGCCCCGGCGATGGTCGGGAAACCGGCGGCGGCGTCATGCAGTTCGGCGACGAAGCTCGCGAGGCTGGTGCCGGCTTCCTCGGCCCAGAGCACGGCGGCACCGCGCGTCTCGTCGGTCGCGCACAGAGCCTCGGCCACGGCGATCTCGGCGGTCAATGCTGCCTGCAAGTCCGTATCCGGCGCGTCGATCAGCGCCAGGAACGGGCCCAGCAGCCGGTCGAGCTGCTCGATGAAGGGCAGCAGCTCCTCGGCACCGTCGAGCGCGACCTGCCGCAGCCCGGCGATGCCCGACGCCGGGCGGGGACCGCGCAGGCATTGCCGTTCCAGCCGCCGGACGGCACCGCGGAAGGCGCCGCGCGGCATGCCGCCGGAGACCAGCGGATGCTTCAGCAGCGCCAGCAGCGGCACCGGCGCCAACCGCTCGGCCGCGGCATCGGCCAGCAGGCGCAGCAGCACGCCGGGCGGCGTCTGGTTCAGCGGCAGGCCGGCGGAATCGTCGATCTCGATGTCCCAGCGCTTCAGCTCGGCCGCGACCCGGCGGGCGAGGCCGCGGTCGGGCGTCACCAGCATGGCGGTGGCACCGGCGATATCGAGCCGCTGGCGCATCAGCAGCGCGATCGTGCCGGCTTCTTCTTGCGGACCGGGGCAATCGAGCCGGGCGAGGCCGCGCGTCGCGTCCGATGGCAGGGCGCCGAGGGTCCGCCATTTCTCGCTGACCGATGCCGGCCGCATCATCTCGCGCGCCAGATCGCCCCGCGCCGGCGCGCCGGCCTCGATGCCTGGCGCCGGCCAGGCGGGCAGGTCCTCGTGCGCCACGCCCAACCGGCTCAGCAATTGCGCCAGGCCATATTGTGGATGGGTCGGATCCTCGCCGATCGCGATCCACAGCTCGGCATCGGCCGCGGTCTCGACGCCGGGCAGCACCAGCGCGCCGTTCGGCAGGCCCGCGATCAGGCCCAGCAGTTCCGTCGCCGCCGGAATGGCGCTGCCGAAGCCGGCGGCGATGACCGGCCCGCCGGGCGGCACCACCCGCCAGGCGGCGGCCTGGGCGCGGATCAGGCGGTTGCGCCGGTCGGCCGGATCGATCGCGCCCTCGGCCTCGATCAGCGGGGGCCAATGGTCGGTGACGATCTTCAGGAAATCGACGGTGATCTGCCAATGGCGCGCGAGTTCGTCCGGCACCAGCCGGTCGAGCCGGTCGAACCCGACATCCTCGGTCCAGGCCTGGTCGATCAGGCGGGCGAGGTCGTCGGCCAGCGCCACCGCCTGGGCCGGCAGGATCTCGCCGCCGTCGCGCCGCGCGCCCCAGCGATGGATCAGCTGGGCCAGCAACAGGCGCCGGCGCAGCGGGGCGATCGCCGGCGGCAGGTCGAGCGTCTCGGCAAGGCTGTCGCCGGCGGTGAGGTCGATCTCGTCGGCATCGAGGTCGCCCAATGCCGCAAGCCGGGGCAGCAGCATGGGCACGCCGCCGCCGGCCTTGAGAAAGGCATCGCTCAAGGCGCGGCAGGCGCGCCGGCTCGGCAGCAGGATGGTCGCCTCGGCCAGGTCCAGCGGCGACCGGCCGAAGCGCTCGAACAGGCCGGCGACGAGCGCGTCGAGGAAGGGCAGGGTGGCGGGGATCGTGAAGATCCGCGGCGCCGGCGGCGATCCCTGGTCGGTGTCCATCGGCGGGCTAGCGCCCGGCCCAGCGCCGGTCGAGGCGGGCGCGGACCTGGGCCAGTCCGGCCTCGTCGGTCACCGTGTACCATTCGCCGTCATGAACGAGCGCGCCCAGCCGCCCTGCGGCGAGCGCCCGGTCGTAGATTCGGTTGAGCGAGAAGGCCCCGGCCGGTGCGTCCGCGAACAGGTGCGGCGCCAGGATCTGCACGCCGGCAAACAGGAACGGCGCGATCTCGCCCGGGGCGACCCGGCGCGGCTTGCCGTCGGCGCCCAGGAAGAAATCGCCGCGATTCTGCTCGTAGCCGACGGCGCTCACCGTCTTCTGCAGCAGCAGCATCGCGTCGTGCTGCGCCGGATCGAACGCGGCGGCGAGCCGGTCGAGCGCCGGAATGGCGCCGTCGAACCACAGGGAATCGCCGTTGACGGCAAAGAACGGGGCATCGCCCAGCAGCGGCAGCGCCTGGGTGACGCCGCCGCCGGTCTCCAGCGCCGTGGCTTCCGCCGAGATCACGATCTCCGGCGCAGGGCGCGCCTTCAGATGCTCGACGATCTGCTGGCCCAGGTGATGCACGTTGACCACGACCCGCGCGACGCCGGCTGCCGCCAGCCGATCGATGGCATGGTCGAGCAGCGGGCGGCCCAGCACTGGCACCAGCGGCTTTGGGATCGTGTCGGTCAGCGGGCGCAGCCGCGCGCCGCGTCCGGCCGACAGCACCATGCCGACGGTCGGCCGGATCACGGCACGGCCTGCGGATAGAGCGCCTGCAGGCTAGGGGGAATGCCGCGGCTTTCGACCGGCACGTGCCGATCCATCCAATCCTTCAATGCCGCCAGTTCCGGATGCGCCAGGCTGCGCAGCATCAGGCGCCAGAGGCGGGGCAGGTGCTTCAGGTAGACGGGCTTGCCGTCGCGCCGGGCCAGGCGGCAGAAGATGCCGATGACCTTGGCGTGGCGCTGCGCGCCCAGGAACGCCATCGACCGGTCGAGCGCCACCGGATCGACCGCGGGCCGGTGTGCCAGATAGCGGGCCAGCATGGCGCGGGCCAACGGGTCCAGCACGTCGCGCCGCGCATCCTCCAGCAGCGAGACCAGGTCGTAGCCGATCGGACCGATCAGCGAATCCTGGAAATCGAGCAGCCCGCACGCCTCGAGGCCCGGCCGGCCGTCGAGCAGCATCAGGTTGTCGATGTGATAGTCGCGCAGGGTCAGGCTCGCCGGCACCGCGCGCGCCAGCGGCAGGGCCGCCTGCCACAGCGCCAGATACTCGTCCTTGGCGGACGCCTCGGCCGGTCGCCCGGTGACTTCGGGCAGGCACCAGTCGACGAACTGCCCGGCCTCGCTCAGCAGGATCTCGTCGGAATAGGGCGGGACGCCATGGGCCGACGCCGGGTCGAACCGGTCGTGCAGGTCGGCCAGCAGGTCGATCGCCAGCCCATAGAGCGCCGCCTCGTCGGCCCCGCGGGCGAGGAGCCGCGTATAGGTGTCGTCACCCAGGTCTTCCAGCAGGATGAAGCCCGCGACCGGATCCGACGCCAGGATCATCGGCGCCGAATAGTCGAACCGGTGCAGCAGGCGCGCCATATGGAGGAATTCGGCCGGCTTCTCGCGCGGCGGCGGCGCATCCATCAGCAGCGCGCGCCGGCCGCCGTCGCTGAGCCGGTAATAGGT
>NZ_DASZBY010000056.1:0-7137 GCF_035943795.1 Aliidongia sp.
CGGCTTTCCGGTGGTCGACCTGGGCGTGACCCTGCTCGACGGCGGGTTCCACGCGGTCGACAGTTCCGACATGGCGTTCAAGAGTGCCGCGCGCATGGCGATGAGCGAGGGGCTGGCCAAGGCCGACCCGATGCTGCTGGAGCCGATCGACCATGTGACCGTGCGCGTGCCGGCGACCTATACGCCGACCGCGCAGCGCATCCTGTCGTCGCGGCGCGGCCAGATCCTGGGCTATGCCGAAAAGCCCGGCTGGCGCGGCTGGGACGAGGTCGAGGCGCTGGTACCGGCGGTCGAACTGCACGACCTGATCATCGAACTGCGCTCCGCCAGCATGGGCGTCGGCAGCTATACCCACCATTTCGACCATCTGGCCGAAGCCCGCGGCCGCTCGGCCGAACGTATCCAGCAGGGGGCGATGGGCGAGAAGTAGGGGCGGGTGCTACTCTTCGGGCGAACCATCGGAGCGTCCTGGAATGCCCGCCTATCTCTGCACCGCCTGCGGCCTGCAATTCCCGCCGGCGGAAGCGCCGCCGGCGCGATGCCCCATCTGCGACGAAGCGCGGCAATATATCCCGGCAGGTGGCCAGGGCTGGACCACGCTTGAGGCGCTGCAGACCAGGCACCGCAACGCGTTCCAGCGCATCGAGCCGGGGCTGTACGGCATCGGCACGGTGCCCGAGTTCGCCATCGGTCAGCGTGCATTGCTGATCCAGCGGCCGGAGGGCAACATCCTTTGGGACTGCCTGGCGCTGCTCGACCCGGCGACGGTCGATCTGATCCAGGGCCTGGGCGGTATCAGTGCGATCGCGATCTCGCATCCGCACTACTACACGGCCATGGTCGAGTGGAGTCGGGCGTTCGGCGACGCGCCGATCCATCTGCACGAAGCCGACCGCGCTTTCGTGGTGCGGCCGGACCCGGCGATCCGCTTCTGGTCGGGCGACCGGCTCGGCCTCGGTGCCGGCGTCGCCCTCATCCGGACCGGCGGCCATTTCCCGGGTTCGGCCGTGCTGCATTGGGCGGGCGGTGCTGAGGGGCGCGGCGCGCTCCTGACCGGCGACACGATCCAGGTCGTCGCGGATCGCCGCTGGGTCAGCTTCATGTACAGCTATCCGAACCAGGTGCCGCTGCCGGCCCGGGCGGTCGGTGCCGTCCGCGACGCGGTCGAGCCGGTCGCGTTCGAACGGCTCTACGGCGCGTTTTGGCACAGCATCGTGGCCGAAGATGCCAAGGATGCGGTCCGCCGGTCCGCTGCGCGCTACATCGCCGCCATCAGCGACCCGGCCGCGGGCCGATAGACGGGCCGACGATGCAATACCAGAACGGCCTGCGCGCCATGGTAGGGTGATGCCGGCCATCTTGCATCCTCCCCAGGGCGCCCCGACATCCGGTTGGGATTCCCTGCAACCTTCGGCGTGCAGCATGAACGGAAAAATGGATCAGTCGGGTGCCCGCATCGATGTCCGGCCGACCGGCGCGGCGCTCGGAGCGGAAATTCGCGGCGTCGACCTGCGGACGATCGACGAGGCGACCTTCCGGGTGCTGCATCAGGCGTGGCTCGACCACAGCGTGCTGCTGTTCCGCAGCCAGACGCTGGAGGACGAGGATCTCATCCGGTTCAGCCGCCGGTTCGGCGACCTCGACATCGCGCCGGTCCAGGAGACCGGGCGCCGTTTCGTCGAGGGCTATCCCGAGATCTACGTAGTGTCGAACGTCGTCGGCGCGGACGGCGAGCCGATCGGCAGCCTGGGGGCCGGCGAGGCGGTGTGGCACACCGACATGTCCTACCTGCCGCAACCGCCCAAGATGAGCATGCTCTATGCGCTGGAAGTGCCGCCGAGCGGTGGCGACACCGGCTTTTCCAACATGTACGCGGCCTATGACGGCCTGCCCGAGGCGCTGAAGCGCCGGATCGACGGCCTGCAGATCAAGCACGACGGCACCTACAACAGCGGAGGCTACCTGCGCCAGGGCGTGACGGCGACCGACGATCCGCGCACGTCGCCGGGCGCGATCCATCCGCTGGTCTGCACCCATCCCGAGACGGGACGGCGCAACCTGTACCTGGGCCGCCGCCGCAACGCCTACCTGCCGGGCCTGTCGCTCGACGAGTCCGAGGCGCTGCTGGACGAACTGTGGCGCCACGCCACCCGCGACGAGCTCGGCTGGTATAACCGCTGGCAGGTCGGCGATCTGGTGCTGTGGGACAATCGCTGCACGATGCATCGGCGCAACCCGTTCGCGCCGGACAGCCGCCGCGTCATGCATCGCACCCAGGTCCAGGGGCAGGCACGCCCTGCCGCCTGATCGGGCCTCGACGGCACGGAAGGGATCGCGCGGATGCCGATGAAAATCCCTGCGGCGAGCAAGGTCCTGCTCGTGCTCTGCCTGCTGTATCTGATTCTCTACATCGACCGGGTCAACATCTCGACCTCTGCACCGCTGATCAAGGCCGAGCTGGGCCTGACCAACGGCCAGCTGGGTTTGGCCTTCTCGGCCTTCGCCTATCCCTATGCGTTCTTCCAGCTGGTCGGCGGCTGGCTGGGCGACCGGTTCGGACCGCGCCGGGTGCTGCTGGTGTCGGGCGTCGTTGTGACCCTGGCGACGCTCGCGACCGGCTTCGTCGGCGGCCTGGGCTCGCTGATCGCGGCACGCTTCGCGCTGGGTCTGGGCGAGGGGGCGACGTTCCCGACTGCGACCCGGGCGATGGCGGCCTGGATTCCCGAAGCGCGCTGGGGTTTCGCTCAGGGCATTACCCATTCCGCCGCCCGCGTCGGCAATGCGCTGACCCCGCCGATCGTGGCCCTGCTGGTCGGCTATGTCTCCTGGCGCGGCTCGTTCCTGGTTTTCGCCGCCTTCAACCTGCTGTGGATCGTGCCGTGGCTCTGGGTGTCGCGCGGCGAGACGCGGCGGCGGGCCGGCAAGGATGCTCCTGCCCGACGAGCGACGCCCTGGTGGGCGCTCGCCCGGCGCATGCTGCCGGTCACCGCCGTGGATTTCTGCTACGGCTGGACGCTGTGGCTGTTCCTCAGCTGGATCCCGTCGTTCTTCTTCGACACGTTCCATCTCGACCTCAAGGGCTCGGCGCTGTTTTCGTCGGGCGTCTTCACGGCCGGCGTGGTCGGCGACCTGGTCGGCGGCCTCGCGACCGACAGGATCTGGAAACGGACCGGACGTCTGGCGCTCGCCCGGCGCAGCGTCATCACGGTCGGTTTCCTGGGCGCTTTCTGCTTCCTCGTGCCGGTCGTCCTGATCCACGACCTGACGATCGACGCGGTCTTCCTGTCCCTGGCGTTCTTCAGTGCGGAACTGATCGTCGCCCCGATCTGGTCGGTGCCGATGGACATCGCTCCGCAGCATGCCGGCTCGGCCAGCGGCCTGATGAACCTGGGTTTCGGCATCGCCGGCATCGTCTCGCCATCCTGCTTCGGCCTGCTGATCGACCTGACCGGCAGCTGGACCATCCCGTTCGGCGTCTCGATGGCGCTGTTGCTGGCGGGCGCGGCGCTCGCCGGCCTGATGCGGCCGGACCGGCGCTTCGAGGATTCCGCGGCCTATTGAGTGCTGGAACGGCGGCGCAGGTTGAGGCTGGGAATGTCGTGGATTTCGACGTTCAGGATGACCGAGCGCCGCTCGAATGCCGCGGCCAGGCACCGCGACGCGGCATCCAGCAGGGATTGGGCGAGCTGCTCCTGCACGGCGACCGGGCGGCCCGACTTCATCCGCACGATGATCAGCACGAACCCATTGGCGGGATTGCCGTCGCCGACCAGCGCCAACTCGCGGCCGACGGCGCGGGTCCGGATCGCCGGAATTTCGAAGACGCCCGATTCGCAGGCCGTCCGATGGACGGCGCCCAGCAGCTCCGGGATCGATGCGACGTCCGCAAGGTTGGCGGAATATTCGATAGTGAGATGAGGCAAGGGAGTCTCGCTGGCATGTTCGACGGCGCGCCACTATGCACCCAAGGTTCTGGACCGCCAACCAGCGGTGCCGGCACCGAGGAAGTCACAGTGGTGATGGAGCGCCGAAGACACCCCGTTCCGCGTCGATATGTCCTGGCGTCGCGCCGAAATTTTCGTCTGTCCCTGCGCTTGACAAGCGCTTCGGGAAATTGTTCGGATGCGCCATCGCGACTCTCCAAAACGCCGTGCCGACAAGGGGCGAACAGCGCTCCGCCTGAGACCTCCGATCCGGTGTCCCAGCGCGGTGTCTATGGAGAGGCGGCAGGGGCTTCGAGATCGAGCAAGGGGACGAGGGCATGGTGATGCGTCAGGTTCTGTTGGCAACGGTGGCCGTGGCCGCGTTCGGCATCGTGGCGATGGCCGGCCCGGCCCGGGCCGAGGACGGCAAGGTCCTCAACATCTATAATTGGTCCGATTACATCGGCACCGACACCATCGCCAATTTCGAGAAGGCGACCGGCATCAAGGTTTCCTATGACACGTACGACGCCAACGAGACGCTCGACGGCAAGCTGAAGGCCGGACATTCGGGCTACGACCTGGTCGTGCCCTCGCTGACGCCGTTCCTGGCGGAGCAGATCCAGTCGGGCATCTACCAGCCGCTCGACAAGTCGAAGCTGCCGAACTGGAGCCATCTCGACCAGGGCCTGCTGAAGCGCATGGCGGTCTACGACAAGGACAACGCCCATGCGATTCCCTGGGTGACCGGGACCACGGGCATCGGCGTGGTGATGGAGAAGGTCAAGGCGATCATGCCGGACGCGCCGGTCGACAGCCTGAAATTCTTCTTCGACCCCGCGATCCTGTCGAAGTTCAAGGGCTGCGGCGTCACCATGCTGGACACGCCGAACGACGTGTTCCCGGCGGTGCTGCATTACCTGGGCCTGAACCCGGACAGCCAGAAGAAGGAAGACCTGGAGAAGGCGGCGGACGTGCTGATGAAGATCCGGCCCTACATCCGGAAATTCGACAGCTCCGAATATATCAACGACCTGGTCAATGGCGACGTCTGCGTGTCCTGGGGCTATTCGAGCGACGTCACCCTGGCCAAACGCCGGGCGACCGAGGCCGGCAAGGGCGTCACGGTCGTCTACAACATCCCGATCGAAGGCTCGCAGCGCTACATCGACACGATGGCGATGCCCAAGGACGCGCCCCATCCGGATGCGGCCCTGAAGTTCCTGAACTATATTCTGCAGCCGGAAGTGATGGCCGAGACCTCCAACACGATCTACGGCCAGAGCGGCAATGCCGATGCCATCAAGTTCGTGAAGCCGGAAATCGCGTCCAATCCGGGCATCTTCCCCCCGGCCGAGGTCGAGGCCAAACTGTTCTTGGTTTCGGTGTCGACCAAGGAAATCGAGCGTTTGAAGACCCGGCTCTGGACGAAGATCAAGAGCGGGCATTAATAGAGGAAACGATGGCGGTGCCGGCGACGGCGCCGCCCAGTACATTCCAGCTTTGTCGAAGGTACCTGGCCCCGTGACCCACCCCTCCGTTCGCGAAAGCGAGCCCTGGCGCGACGCGTCGGCCGAAGCGCATATCCGGATCGACCGGCTGGTGAAGATCTTCGGCGATACGCGCGCCGTCGACGGGGTGAGCCTGGGCATCCACCGGGGCGAGCTGTTCTCGCTGCTGGGTGGATCGGGCTGCGGCAAGACCACGCTGTTGCGCATGCTGGCCGGGTTCGTGACCCCCGATGCCGGCTCGATCGTGATCGACGGCCAGGACGTGAGCCGGGTGCCGCCCTACGAGCGGCCGGTCAACATGATGTTCCAGTCCTACGCCCTGTTTCCGCACATGACGGTCGAGGACAATGTCGCCTTCGGCCTCCGTCGCGACGGGGTCGGCAAGGACGAGATCCGGCGGCGGGTCGGCGAGGCGCTGGATCTGGTGCAGCTGGGTCCGCTCGCCCGGCGCAAGCCCGGGCAATTGTCGGGCGGCCAGCGCCAGCGTGTGGCCTTGGCCCGATCCATCATCAAGCGGCCCAAGGTGCTGCTTCTCGACGAGCCGCTGTCGGCGCTCGACAAGAAGCTGCGCGAGGCGACGCAGTACGAGCTGCGGCTGATCCAGGAGCAAGTCGGCATCACCTTCGTCATGGTCACCCACGACCAGGAAGAGGCGATGACCATGTCGACCCGTATCGCCGTCATGGACCACGGCAAGATCGTCCAGGTCGGCAAGCCGAACGAGATCTACGAGTTTCCGACCAACCGCTTCGTCGCGGACTTCATCGGCTCGGTCAACCTGTTCGATGGCCATCTGAAGGAAGATTTCAACGACCATGCCGTGGTCGAATGCGCGGCGGCTGGGGCCGACCTGGTGGTCGGCCATGCGGCCGCCTATTCGCCTGGGGCGGCCCTATGCATCGCGGTCCGGCCGGAAAAGCTCACGCTCGTGAAGCCGGGCGAGGGGCTCGACCTGCCGAACCGGCTCGCCGGCCGCATCCGCGACGTCGCCTATCTAGGCGACGGCTGCGTCTACCACGTCATCCTCGACAGCGGCAAAGTGGTGAAGGCGACCGCGCCCAACGTCGGCCGCTGGGACGACCAGCCGTTCGGGCGCGACGAGCCGGTCTGGGTCTGCTGGTCCGCCGCCGCCTCGATCCTGGTCGATCCGTGAGCGGTTTCGTCGCTGCCGTGCGGGCGCGCCTGCCGGGGCGCAGGCTGGTCATCGCCGCGCCCTACCTGTGGCTCACGATCTTCTTCCTCGTGCCGTTCCTGCTGGTCTTCAAGATCAGCCTGGCCGACAGCGACACGACCATCCCGCCCTATACCTCGCTGTTCACCATGGACGACGACAGCGCGCTGCAGATCACCCTGCACCTCGACAATTTCCTGCGGCTGGTCAGCGACGACCCGATCTACCTGCTGGCCTACCTGAGCTCGCTGCGCAATGCCGTGGTCACCACGCTGTTCTGCCTGCTGCTGGGCTATCCCATGGCCTATGCCATCGCGCGCGCCCGGCCGACCGCGCGCCCGGTGCTGCTGATGATGATCATCCTGCCGTTCTGGACCTCGTTCCTGATTCGCATCTATGCCTGGATCGGCATCCTCAAGGACAACGGGCTGCTCAACAATTTCCTGATCTGGCTCGGCGTGATCGACACGCCCATCACCATCCTCAATACCCAGACCGCGGTCTATATCGGTATGATCTATGCCTATCTGCC
>NZ_DASZBY010000057.1:0-58568 GCF_035943795.1 Aliidongia sp.
CTCCGCCGCCCGGGGCGCAATCTCGGCCGCCGAAAAACTCAGAACGCTCTCCCGGATCGCGTCCGCCGTCTCCCCTAGATCAAAGTTCAACGACGGCATCTGGTTCGACAGCATCAGGGATCTCCCTCGAGGGACCTCCCCTATTTAGCGCGGGTCCGCCGCCCTGCCCAGTGGCATCGGCGGCGCCGGCGAACCCCGTCAGTCCGCTGGCGGCTCGGGCGGGGGCGGCACCGGCGTCCGCGGCGAATGCAGGATCGCCCCCGTGAGTGTCTGGTCTGGCGACCGGCTCAACTCATTCTGGCCGTAATAGCTCAGGTTCGGTTGCACCCCATCCGGCTGCTTGATCCGGCTGCCGGTGCGGTAGGCGGTCGAGCCGTCGGCGACCGATGGATCGGCAGGTCCGGCACAGGCGGCGAGTCCGGCCGACGCGACGAGCAGCATGAAACCCAGCTTCCGCATGATGGTCTCCTTCGAGGATGATCGGCGCCCCTGTTGCCGACGCTTTCAGCCATGTGGGAATGCAGAGAGGCGGGCGCCATGACTCCCCGACAGAAAGACCGGCCGAGCCGGCGATTGCTTCCCTCAATTTCCCGTGAGCTAACGGTCGTGCTCGAGCACCTGATGGGCATCGTCCTCCGCATCGGCCAGCAGCCGGTGCATGGCGGCGCGCGCCGCGGTCTCGTCGCGCGCCAGCACCGCGTCGAGCACGGCGCGATGCAGCCCCATGGAATGACCGAGGCCCCCCGGTCGGCCGAGCGCCAGGCGCGCGGTCGAGCGGATGACCGTGTCCACCACGGCGCCGAGCGAGTTCAGGTATCGGTTGCCCGCCGCCTTGAGGATGGTCAGATGAAAGGCGATGTCGACGTCGAGCGCGTCGGGACCGGCGTCGGCATGAGGCGCCAGCGCTTCGAATGCCGCCCGCATGGCGATCGCGGATGCAGCGTCGTGACGCCGGGCGGCAAGTGCCGCCCCCTCCGGCTCGACCAGGCGGCGGATCTCGAACAATTCGCCCATCGTGTCGGCGAACCCGTCCGATGCGGCCTGCCAGGTGAGGACCGCGGGATCGAGCAGGTTCCAATGGTCCCGCGCCCGCACCACGGTGCCGGTCTTGGGCTTGGCCAGCACCAGCCCCTTGGCGGCCAGCACCTTGATCGCTTCGCGCAAGGTGGTGCGGCTGACGCCCAGTTGGCTGAGATAGACGGTTTCGGCCGGCAGCACGTCGCCGGGCAACAGTTCGCCGTTGAGGATCTTCTTGCCGAGCGTCTCGACGATCGCCCCGGGCAGGCCGGCCACGGGAGGACGCGGCGGCGCCAAGCTCTTGCGCCCACGAGATTTCTTGCCGACATCGCTGGACAGCATGCCGCCTCCCCTTTCACGCAGCCCTCGACCAGATTGCGGCGGGGCCTGCTTATCGTTGTTTACGTTCGTATCATCGGAGTTTTCGGCCGTCAATTATCGAGAGGCAGCGGCGACCGGAGCCTACCGACCCTAGGCCGATGAACCGGGCGCGCCAAGGGTGTCGGCGCAGCATTCGGGATGGTAAACGCCCGTGCCGAGCGCCATCTCTCGGGCCCGGGTTCGGCGATGGAAAGGACGGTCCATGAAGATCTTCGTGACGGGTGCCAGCGGTTTCATCGGCGGTTCCGTCGCGAGCCGCCTGGTCCTGGCCGGCCATGCGGTGCGCGGGCTGGTACGCGATCCGGCCAAGCTCGGCGCCGTGCGCCGGACCGGGGTCGAGCCGGTGCTGGGCACGCTCGACGATACCGCCCTGCTGAGCCGCGAGGCCCAGGCGGCCGACGCTGTGATCAATGCGGCGAGCAGCGATGATCGTCCTGCGATCGAAGCGATCGTCGCCGCGCTCGCCGGCTCCGGCAAGGCGCTGATCCATACCAGCGGCAGCAGCATCGTCGCGGACGAGGCGATGGGAGAACCGTCGGACCGGATCTTCGACGAGGATACGCCCTTCAACCCGGCGCCCGAGAAGGCGGCGCGCGTGGCGCTCGACCGGTTCGTGCTCGCCGCCCCCGGCGTACGATCGATCGTGCTCTGCAACAGCCTGATCTACGGCACCGGCCTGGGCGCCGAGCCGGAAAGCGCCCAATTGCCGCGGCTCGCGGCCGAGGCGCACAAGACCGGCATCGCCCGCCATATCGGCCGCGGCCGCAACATCTGGTCGACCGTCCATATCGCCGACGTGGCCGCCCTCTACCTGCTGGCGTTGGACAAGGCGCCGGCCGGCACTTTCTGCTTCGTCGAGAATGGCGAAACCTCGTTCGGCGCCATGGTCGGGGCCATCGCCACGCGGCTCGGCCTCGGCGCGCCGCAGCCCTGGCCGGCCGAGCAGGCGATCGCCGCGCTCGGACGACAGACGGCGGTCTTCTCGCTCGGTTCGAACAGCCGCGTGCGCGCGCACCGGGCTCGTAGCGTGCTCGGCTGGGCGCCGACATACGGATCGGTGCTCGACTGGATCGGAACGGAACTGCCCAAGGCTTGAGAAAGCCGGCGCCGCCCTCATGTACTCATACGAAATCCACTGACCAGAGAGATCGACCCATGGAATATCGCTACCTCGGTGCCTCGGGCTTTCGCGTACCCGCCCTAGCCTTCGGCACCGCGACCTTCGGCGGCACGACCGATTTCTTCAAGGCCTGGGGCTCGACCGACGTCGCCGCCGCCAATCGCCTGGTCGATGTCTGCCTGGACCATGGCGTCACCCTGTTCGACAGCGCCGACGTCTATTCGAACGGTGCCGCCGAGGAGATCCTGGGCGCCGCGATCAAGGGCAAGCGCGATCGGCTGCTGATCTCGACCAAGGCGACATTCCCGACCGGCGACGGGCCGAACGACTATGGCTCGTCGCGCTTCCACCTGGTCGAGGCCGTCGACAAGGCGCTCAAGCGGCTCGGCACCGACCACATCGATCTGCTGCAGCTGCATGGCCAGGACAATCACACGCCGGTCGAAGAGACGCTCTCGACCCTCGACCAGCTCGTCCGGGCCGGCAAGGTGCGCTATGTCGGCGGCTCCAACTTCGCCGGCTGGCACATGATGAAATCGCTTGCCGCCGCCGACCGCTACGGCTATCCGCGCTACGTCGCGCACCAGGCCTACTACTCGCTGCTGAACCGGGATTACGAGTGGGAACTGATGCCGCTCGGCCGCGACCAGGGCGTCGGCGCCGTCGTGTGGAGCCCGCTGGGCTGGGGCAAACTGACCGGCAAGATCCGCCGCGACCAGCCGGCCCAGCCCGGCAGTCGCGCCCACGACATCGCCGGCACCGGCCCGGCCTATCCCGAGGAGCGGCTGTTCGCAATCGTCGACGCGCTGGGCGCCGTATCCAAGGAGGTCGACAAATCGATCCCGCAGGTCGCACTCAACTGGCTGCTGCAGCGGCCGACCGTGTCGTCGATCATCATCGGCGCCCGCAACGAGGAACAGCTGGTGCAGAACATCGGCGCGGTCGGCTGGAACCTGACGCCGGAACAGGTTGCGAAGCTCGATGC
The DNA here is from genome assembly GCF_035943795.1 of Aliidongia sp. NCBI lineage: Bacteria > Pseudomonadati > Pseudomonadota > Alphaproteobacteria > Rhodospirillales > Dongiaceae > Aliidongia > Aliidongia sp. Next base: position 3,504 of record NZ_DASZBY010000057.1, read on the forward strand.
GGCGAGCGACGCCAAGCCATCCTATCCGACGTGGCACCAGAAGGGCTTTCCGATGCTGAATCGGCCGCTGGTCTAAGGCGCTTTCGCGTAGAACCGGTAGGTCGCGGTATAGGGCACGCCGATCCGGGTATCGACCCGGATCGGCGCCGCCGACGGCGGCTGACCGCCATGGGTTTCGATCCGCTGCACGAAGCCGACCTTGCTCAGCACCCCCGGAGCCGGGTCGGCGGTGACCTTGAGCAGCAGCCATGGGATATCGGCCGCCGCATCAGGGGCGGCAACCGACTTCACCGGCGCGTCCGTGTCGCGCACGACCTTGCTGCCGTCCGGCGATTCCCAGGAGGGACCGACATAGTGGTAGAGCGCCGGCTTGCCGCGGGTCGCCAGGCGGGCGAGCGGCGCCTCGAGCATCCATTTGAAATGACCGTCGGCGTCGGCGACGCTCTTGTAGATCTGCACGCCCTTGGCCTCGGTGGTCAGCACCAAGGTTGCTCCGGCGATCTGGAGTTCCGCCGGAACCGGCTTCGCCGCCTCTGCGGCGCCGGAACCGGCGAGCAACAGAAGAACGGCCGCGAGGCTGCAGATGAAACGCCGTCCGATCATCGCAGCCTCCCAGGCCCGCCCCATGCTAGATGCCCGTCGTGCCGGCTTCCGCCTCAGCCGCCGTGGCGATCGTGATCTGGGCGTCGTAGACCGCGATGGCGCTCATGTTGACGAGGCCGCGCACCGTCGTCGACGGGGTCACGATATGGGCGGGCTTGCGCACGCCCAGCAGCGCCGGGCCGATCGCCAGGCCGTCGCCCAGCGCCTTCAGCAGGTTGAAGGCGATGTTGGCGGCGTCGAGCGTCGGCATGATCAGCAGGTTGGCCTGGCCAGACAGGCGCGAGTTCGGGAAGACGCGGGTGCGATGTTCGACCGAGAACGCCAGGTCCGCCTGCATCTCGCCCTCGACCTCGAGCTCCGGCGCGCGCTCGCGGATCAGCTCCAGCGCCTTGCGCATCTTGATCGCCGACGGCGCGTTCGAGTTGCCGAAACTGGCGTGGGACAGCAGCGCCACCTTGGGCTCGAAGCCGAAATGCTTCACCGTCGCCGCGGCATGGACGGCGATCCAGGCCAGATCCTCCGCGCACGGGTCATGGGCGACGAACGTGTCGGCCAGGAAGAACGTGCCTGTCGGCAGGATCAGCACGGACAGCGCGAACGGCCGGTCGACACCCGGCTGCAGGCCGACCACGTCGACGATATGGTGCAGATGGCGCTGGAAATCGCCGACCGCCCCGCAGATCAGCGCATCGGCCTCGCCGCGCTCGACCATCAGCGACGCGATCACCGTGTTGCGCGTGCGGACGATGTGGCGGGCGAAGTCGGGCGAGACGCCCTTGCGCTCCATGATCCCGTGGTAGTGGGTCCAATAGGCGTGGAACCGCGGATCGTCCTGCGGGTCGCACAGCTCGAAATCCTTGTCGATCTTGATGTGCAGGCCGAGCCGGTCCAGCCGTTTCTGGACCACCTCGCGCCGGCCGATGACGATCGGCTTGGCGATGCCTTCGTCGAGCACGGTCTGCACCGCACGCAGCACGCGCTCGTCCTCGCCCTCGGCATAGACCAGGCGGCGCGGATCCTGCTTCGCGCGCTCGAACACTGGCTTCATGACCAGGCCGGAGCGGAAGACGAACTGTTCCAGCCGCTGGCGATAGGCGTCGAAATCGGTGATCGGCCGGGTCGCGACGCCGCTGTCCATCGCCGCCTTGGCGACGGCGGGGGCGAGCGTGGTGATGAGGCGCGGATCGAACGGCTTCGGAATGAGATATTCCGGCCCGAAGGTCAGGGTCTGGTCGCCATAGGCGGCCGCGACCACGTCGGACGCCTCGGCCATGGCGAGATCGGCCAGCGCCTCGACGCAGGCGATCTTCATCGCCTCGTTGATCGTGGTGGCGCCGACGTCGAGCGCGCCGCGGAAGATGTAGGGAAAGCACAGCACGTTGTTGACCTGGTTCGGATAATCCGACCGGCCGGTGCAGATGATCGCGTCCGGACGCACCGCGCGCGCCTCCTCGGGCGAAATTTCCGGCGTCGGGTTGGCCAGCGCCATGATGATCGGGCCGGCCTCCATCTGGGCCAGCAGTTCCGGCTTCAGCACGTTCGGCGCCGACAGGCCCAGGAACACGTCGGACCCGCCGATCACGTCGGCGAGCGTGCGCGCGTTGGTGTCCTTGGCGTAACGATCCTTGCGCGGGTCCATCTCCTCGACCCGGCCCTTCCAGACCACGCCGAACCGGTCGGTGACCCAGACGTTCTCGACGCGGAGCCCCATGTCGACCAGCAGGTCGAGGCACGCCAGCGCCGCAGCGCCGGCGCCCGACGCCACGAGCTTGATCTCGTCCAGCTTCTTGCCGCGCAGCCTGAGCGCGTTGCGGATCGCCGCCGCAACGATGATCGCCGTTCCGTGCTGGTCGTCGTGGAACACCGGGATTTTCATGCGCGCGCGCAGCTTCGCCTCGATCTCGAAGCATTCCGGCGCCTTGATGTCTTCCAGGTTGATGCCGCCGAAGGTCGGCTCCAGCGCCGCCACGACCTCGACGAACAGATCCGGGTCGAGCGCCTCGACCTCGATGTCGAACACATCGATGCCGGCGAACTTCTTGAACAGCACGCCCTTGCCTTCCATCACCGGCTTGGAGGCGAGCGGGCCGATGTTGCCCAGGCCCAGCACGGCGGTGCCGTTGGTGATGACGCCGACCAGGTTGGCGCGCGAGGTCATGTTGGCGACCTCCGCCGGGTCGCGCACGATCAACATGCAGGCCTCGGCCACGCCCGGCGAATAAGCCAGCGCCAGGTCGCGCTGGGTCGACAGCGGCTTGGTGGCGTGGACCCCGATCTTTCCCGGCGTCGGATAGCGATGATAATCGAGGGCGGCGTCGCGCAGATCTTCGGCCATCGGCTTTTCTTCCCCAGAACCCCTTGTGATGGAACGTCGCTCCACCCCTGGCCCACAGGTAAGCCGATGCGCGTGCCCGTGCACAAGGGGCACGTCACGCGAATCAGATCAGATTTTTCTTAGAAGAGAGATGGTGCGGTCGAGAAGACTCGAACTTCCACAGAGTTTCCCCCACAGCGACCTCAACGCTGCGCGTCTACCAATTCCGCCACGACCGCACGTCGTATACTTACCCGCCCGAAGCATGGGCGGTCCGTTGAGGTTCGGGGTGGATAGCAAATCGGGATTACCATATCAAGCGATGGTTTCGGCCGACGTGACAGATCTGCCCTGCGGGCCGGAAAAACACGCGATCGATTGACAGGATCCGGGCGAACGGGCGGTTTCGGGCAATGAGCATGGAATGGCGGATCAGCGACGGGCTGGTCGATTACGAAAGCGCGAGCCGGGACATGGAGACGCGCGTGGCCGCGATCCACGACGGCACCGCAGGCGAGCAGGTCTGGCTGCTGGAGCATCCCCCGCTCTATACCGCCGGCACCAGCGCCAAGGACGAAGACCTGATCGATGCCGCAGGCCTGCCGGTCTATCGCACCGGCCGCGGCGGGCAATTCACCTATCACGGGCCGGGACAACGAGTCGGCTATGTCATGCTCGACCTGAAGCGCCATGGCGGCGACATCAGGCGCTATGTGCACGACCTGGAGGAGTGGCTGATCCGCACCCTCGCCCGCTTCCAGGTCAAGGGCGAGCGGCGCGAGGGCCGCGTCGGCATCTGGGTCGTCGAGCGCGACGGCAGCGAAAACAAGATCGCGGCGATCGGCGTGCGTGTGCGCCATTGGGTGACGTTCCACGGCGTCTCGCTGAACGTCGAGCCGGACCTGAAGAACTTCGATGGCATCGTACCCTGCGGCATCCTGCAGCACGGCGTGACCTCGCTCGCCGCCCAGGGCATCCTGGTCTCGATGCCAGAAGTGGATGCGGCCCTGCGGGTGGCGTTCGGCGAGGTGTTCGGCGCGGAGGCGGGTGCAATCGCGGGATCGCCATAGCGGGGTCGTTCAGCCTGGCGTGTTCCGCCGGTATTCCGTCGGGCTCACCCCCATCACCCGCCGGAAGCGGCGATTGAAAGTCGACAGGTCGCCGAAGCCCGCGTCGTAGGCGATGGCGGACACCGGCTCGCCCGACCGGCGCAGGCGGACGGCGGCGCGGCGCAGGCGTTCGCCCAGGACGAACTGGTGCGGGGTGACGCCGACCACGGCGCGGAAGGTCCGCAGGAAATGATAGGGGCTCATCGCCACCCGGGCGGCGAGATCGATCAGCGGGAAGGTCTCGTCGATCGTGACCTCCAGCAGGCGGAGCACCTCGCCGATCCTCCGTTCGTCGCGCCGGCCGGGCGACCTCGTCGGGCTGTCCGCCAGCGTTGCCGCGACCGCGCCGGCGAGGCCCAGCGCCACTTCCTCGAGGGCGGCGGGATCGTCCGCCGCCGCCTCGGCAGCCGCGACGAACGGCAGCAAGGCGGATGAGGGCGACAGGCGGGGATGCCGGAAATCGGCACGGCGAACGCCCGGCACGGCAGCGACGATCGCGTCGAACAGGCCCGGCTCGAAATGGAACGACAGGCAATGATCGCCCGCCGCATGGTCATGGCCGCATTCGAAGCAGGCGCCGGCGTTGCCGAGCAGCAGCGCGCCGGGTGCCAGCGTGGCCCGGCCCTGCTGGGTGCGGTATTGGAACGTGCCGCCGAGCACCATGCCGATGCAGACGGCATCGTGCCGTTCCTCGAACGGACGATCGCCCGGGCCGGCGGTGCAGACGATGTTCCGCACGCTCCAGCCGGGTCCGGACGCCAGCAATTCGGTGATCGCACTCATGCGGCCATCATAGCAATTTTTCCCAAGCGGCGGCGATCGCACTCGTCCTACGACAGGGCTCCCAACAAGGAGCCTCCCGACCATGAACGCCACATCATTCTCGCTCGCCGATCTGTTGTTTTCCGCAGGCCCCGCCCCGGACCGTGCCGATAAGATGGACCTTTACGGCCAGTTCGTCGGCGCCTGGGAAATGGATGCCGTCCTGACCGCCGACGACGGGACGCAATCGACCGGACAGGGCCGTGTCCGCTTTGCCTGGGCGCTGGAAGGCCGGGCGATCCAGGATGTCTGGATCCTGCCCGGCAGGTTCTACGGCACCACGCTACGCGTCTACGATCCCGCCATCGACGCCTGGCACATCGTGTGGAGCGATCCGCTTCACCAGTTCTACTCCCGCCAGATCGGCCGCGCCGAAGGCGCGGACATCGTCCAGCTCGGCAAGACCGACGCCGGCGTGCCGGTACGCTGGAGCTTCCGGGAGATCACGCCCAGCAGCTTCCGCTGGCTGGGCGAGTGCTCGCTGGACGACGGGGCGACCTGGCAATTGCGGTCGGATTTCCACGCCCGCCGGCTCTAGACGACGGTGCGGTCGAGGAAATCACGGATCTTGGCCGCGATCTCGGCCGCATGGGTTTCGAGCGCGAAATGGCCGGTATCGAACAAGTTCACCTCGGCCTTCGGCAGGTCGCGGCAGAATGCTTCGGCACCGGCCGGCAGAAAGAACGGATCGTTCCGGCCCCAGACTGCCAGGAGCGGCGGCTGATGCTCGGCGAAATAGGCATGGAAGGCCGGGTAGAGCGCCACGTTGTTGGCATAGTCGCCGATCAGGTCGAGCTGGATCTCGTCATTGCCCGGACGCGTCATCAGCGCCGCATCCAGCGTGTAGGATTCCGGGGCGACCTGCGTCGGATCCGCGACGCCGTGGGTATATTGCCACTTGGTCGTCTCCAGCGTCTGCATGGCCCGCAACGCATTGCGGTTCGCCGGGGTCGGATCGCGCCAATAGGTCTGCACCGGCCCCCAGTCGGCGCTCAGCCCGTCCTCGTAGGCATTGCCGTTCTGGGAGATGATGGCGGTGACCCGCTCCGGCCGGGCGCGCGCCAAGCGGAAGCCGACCGGCGCGCCATAGTCGAACACGTAGAGCGCGTAGCGGGTAAGGCCGACCGCATCGGTGAAGCCCTCGATGACTCGCGCCAGATTGTCGAACGAATAGACGAAGCCGGCCGGCGACTGGGTGAAGCCGAAGCCCGGCAGGTCGGGTGCCACGATGTGGAAGCGATCCTCGAGCAGCGGGATGAGGTCGCGGAACATGTGGGACGAGCTCGGGAAGCCGTGCAGCAGCAGCAGCGTGGGACGCGTGGCATCGCCGGCCTCGCGGTAGAAGATCTCGTGTCCGTCGACGGCGGCGGTGCGGAACTGAACCATGATGGGCGACTCCGAAACGGTGAGCAGGAAGCGAGGGAGCGTAACCAATTAAGTAGCGTATTGATGGTTACTCTAATCTAAGTAACTTGTCAAACACGTTTTTGATAGTTACCTATCGAGAGCTGGTACGAATGCCGGCTCCGAGGACACCGTATGAACATCGCCCCCGCCCCCCGACCCGCAGCGTTCTTCGTCGGCGATCATCTGGCGCTGGATTTCCTGAACAGCGTGGCGACCGCCGCCGCCGGCGGCTCGACCGAATGGCTGGTCGACGGCATCGATCTGGTGGATTGGCTGGAACAGGCCGGCGCGATCGAGCCCGGCGTCGCAGTCCTGTTCCGCCTGGGCGACCGCCCGGCGCTCGATCGCGTGGCTGTCCAGGCGCGGGACCTGCGCGACTGGCTGCATGGTTTCGTCCGGCGCCACGAAGGCAAGGCGCTCGGCCCTGATGCAACCGCGGAATTGGCGCCGCTGAACCAGCTGCTGGCGCGCGACGACAATTATCTGCAGATCGGGATCGACGGCCGCGGGCATGGTCCGCACAGCCACCGCGTCCGCCGCTGGACGACAGCCGACCAGTTGCTGCAACCTCTCGCCGCCGCCATTGCCGACCTCGTCTGCCATGCGGATTTCCGCCTGATCCGCACCTGCGAGGGCGTTGCCTGCACGCTTGTGTTCCTGGACAAGACCAAGGCCCATGGTCGGCGCTGGTGCAGCATGGCGGTGTGCGGCAACCGGGCGAAGGTCGCGGCCCACCGCGCGCGTGCCGGCAAGAGGGCATCGTGACCCCTTGATCCGCCACCAGACGCCACGCCATCATCGGTGCGGAGGAGCATCGCCCATGGACCTGGACAGCATCGCGACCCGCATCGCCCGACGCTTGATCGAGCGGGGCGAAACGATCGCCGTATCGGAATCCTCGGCCGGCGGATTGATCTCGGCGGCGCTGCTGGCCGTGCCCGGCGCGTCGGCCTATTTCCTGGGTGGCGCCGTCGTCTACACCGGCGTGGCGCGACAGGCGCTGCTCGGCATCACACCCGACGACATCACCGGCATGCGTCCATCATCGGAACCCTATGCCGAGTTGCTGGCCCGGACGGTCCGCGGCAAGTTCGAGGCGAGCTGGGGGCTGGCGGAAACCGGCGCGACCGGCCCGGCGGGCAATCGCTATGGCGATGCCGCCGGCCATGCCTGCCTCGCCATCGACGGCCCCGCTCGTCTGGTCCGCACGATCGAAACCGGCTCGCCGGATCGCGCCGGGAACATGCAGGCCTTCGCGGTCGCGGCGCTACGGCTGCTCGAGGATGCGCTCGCCTGAGATCAGCTGATCCGCCGCGTCGTCCAATATTCGATCCGTTCGATCAGCTTGTCCGGGTCGAACGGTTTCACGATGAAATCATTGCCGCCGGCACTGAGCCCGGCGGTCACGTCCTCGCTGGTTTTGAGCGCGGTCAGGAACGCGATCGGCACGATCCGTAGCGCCGGATTGGCGCGCAGCAGCCGGCAGGTCTGGAATCCGTCGATGTTGGGCATCTGGATGTCGAGCAGGATCAGCCGCGGCACCATGCGCGCTGTCAGTGTGACCGCCTCGCGGCCGCGACGGGCGCCCACGAAGCTGAACCCGGCGCTTTCGACGAAGCCCTGGATCAGCAGCAGCGTTTCGGCCTGGTCGTCGATGGCCATGATGATCTTGTTGCGGCGTTCCGACGTCGAGATCATGAATCGGCCCCCTGCTTGACCCCGATCCGGCTCCGTCGGGCGGCAAGATACGCACCGAGGGCATTGACGCTGGACCGCGCGGCCGCCTCGACGGCGACGAGCAGACGTTCGATCGCCGCTCCATCTTCTGCCCGGGCGGCCTGCTCCAGTTCGGCCGACAGGCGCTGCATCTCGCGCACGCCGAGGTTGCCCGACGACCCATTCAGGACATGGGATGCCCGCGCCATGCCTTCGAAATTTGCGGCCCTCGTCATGGTCGCGAATTCCGCCAGCTGCACCGGGATTGCCCCGAGATAGCTTTCGACGATCAAGGAAAATCGCGTGTCGGACATCATTTCCGCCAACCGATCGAGATGACCGGTATCGAGCCCGCCTCCCGCCGCCGCGGCCACCGCTTCCGCCGGCACATCGGACACGCCGCCGGAAATCCATTGCGCGATGGTCGCCAGCAGCCCGACCCGCTCGAATGGTTTCGAGACATAGTCGTTCATTCCTGCGGCGAGGCAGGCCTCGCGATCGCCCAGCATGGCGTTCGCGGTCAGGGCCACGATCGGGACCCGCCCGGATGGCCCCGGTACGGCGCGGATTTCCCGCGCCGCCTGCAACCCATCGACGCCCGGCATCTGCACGTCCATCAATACCAGATCGTAAAGGTGACGAGTGGCGGCTTCGACCGCCTCGCGACCGTCGTTCGCCAGATCGACCCGATAGCCCGCACCCCGCAGGATCGTCGCCGCGATCTCCTGGTTGATCGCGTTGTCCTCGGCGATCAGCACATGAGGACCCTGCTCGCCCCTAGGTTGCTCGACCGGATCTTCCGGCAGCCGCTCCGCTTCAATCGCCCGATCACCGAGCAGCCGATCGATCGTGCCCACCAGGATCTGATGACGCACCGGCTTGGTCAGGAAGGCGTCGAACCCGACCACCGCCGCAGGATCAGCCTTGAGCGGCGTCCCGACCGACGAGATCAGCACGAGACGCGGCGGACGACCGACCGCCTCCGCGCGGATACGATCGGCGAGTTCGACCCCGTTCATGCCTGGCATCAGTTCGTCGACGAGGACGAGATCGAACGGATGGGCATCCATCTGCGCCGCAGCGAGGGCGGCGAGTGCCGCCGGGCCGTCGTCGGCCTGGACGACATCGGCGCCGTAGCCGGTCAGTTGCCGCGCGAGGATCAGCCGGTTGATGTCGAGATCGTCGACGACCAGCAGTCGACGGCCGGCGAGATCCGTGCCCGACAAGACGCGCCGGGCTGCAATCGGTCCCTGGGCCGGGGCGAGCGGCACCTCGAACCAGAACAGCGCACCGCCGCCCGGCCTGTCATCGACGCCGAGAGTGCCGCCCATCAGTTCGACCAGTTGCTTGGAGATGCTGAGGCCGAGCCCCGTGCCACCGAAGCGGCGCGCGATGGTATCGTCCGCCTGGATGAATTTCTCGAACAGGCGCGCCTTGGCCGTGTCGTCGAGACCGATCCCCGTGTCCGCGACTTCGATCCGGATCCGGTCGCGCATGCCGGCGCTCGCCTTTACCTCGACCGAAACGAAGCCCTGGGCCGTAAACTTCACCGCATTGGACAGGAAGTTCAGCAGGATCTGGCGCAGCCGCGTCGGATCGCCCTGGAATGGCTGGCTTGCGGTCCCGTCGACGAGGACGACCAGCTCGAGCTGCTTGGCATAGGCGCGGGGCGCCATCAACTCGACCACATCCTCGATCAGCGTCTCCAGATCGAAATCGATCGCCTCGAGTTCGAGCTTGCCGGCCTCGAGCTTCGACAGGTCGAGAATGTCGTTGATGACGGTCAGCAGCGCCTCCGCCGACAGCTTGACCGCATCGGCGAAGCGGCGCTGCTCGGCAGTGAGGCCGGTCGACAGCAGCAGGGCGTTCATGCCGATCACGCCGTTCATCGGCGTGCGGATCTCGTGGCTCATGTTGGCCAGAAACTCGCTCTTGGCCTCGCTCGCCGCCTCAGCCGCCGCCCGCGCTGCCCGCAGATCGTCCGCCGCCGCCGCCAATTCGGCCGCCTGGCTCTCGGTCTGGATCCGCCGTCGGTCCAGCTCGATCTCGCGGGCGCGCCGTTCGGTGATATCGCGCAACAGCACGACATAACCCAGGCCGTTCTTCATGGGATTGCGCCGCACCTCGATCCAGGTCCCGTCCGAGAGCTGCCGTTCATAGACGGTCGGCTCCAGCACGCGGATCCGCTGGGCATAGTCGTCCATGATCCGATCCGGGTCACCCGGACCTACATCGCCGCGCCGGATCAGGGTCTGACGAAGCTGGGCGCCTGGGTCCTCGGCCCCAAGAATTTCGGCGCGGTCGAGCTTCAAGATCTCGAAGAAGCGCTCGTTCGCATTGACCAGGCGAAGCTCCGGGTCCAGCACCTCGATCCCGTCGGGAATCGTCATGAAGGTAGTGGCCAGGACCTCGGCCTCGCGCGCTCTGGCACGGCCATTGCGCACCTCTTCGGTCACGTCGCGCCCCGTGCCGCGATAGCCCAGGAACTGACCGCCGCGGTCGAAGCGCGGCTTGCCGCTGACCGAGATGAAGGCGTGCCCGTCCGGCACCGGCAACTGATAGACGAAGTCGCGGAACGGCCTGCGCGCCGCAATCGTTTCCAGATGATCCTGCACCGCCCCCGGCACCACGTCCGGGCTGAATTTGACGTAGGAGGTCCGATCCCGACCGATCGCCGCCACCGGATCGTCGCCGATCCGCCGGATGCCTTCGGACATGTAGGTGATGCGATTGGCGGTGTCGCATTCCCAGAACCAGTCGGTCGAGGCTTGGGCCCAGTCGGCGAAGCGCGCTTCGGTCGTCGCCCGGCGTTTCACCTGGCGATAGAGGAACCACGCGAACAGCAGGATCGCGATATCCACGACCAGCACCGCGGAGGTCTGCTCGATGGTGTCCTGGCGCCATGACGCCATCCATTCGCGCTCGGACAGGCCGATGACCACGACCAGCGGATAGGCGTCGAGCCGGCGGTAGGCCTTGAAGCGGACGATCTTGTCGTAGCGCCCCTTGTTCACATATTCCCCGGCCGGAGCCTTTGGCAGTTCCTGCTTGAGCACGGTTTCGCCGGCATCGCTCCGCCCCATCAGATCGGCCCGGAACGGATGCCGGATGAGCGCGACCCCGTCGAGCCGGATCAACGAGATCGTACCCTCGGCGCCGATGTCGAAGTTCTTGTAGAACTGCTGGAACTGGCCGCCGTCGAGCGCTGCGACGAGTACCCCCCGGAACCGCCCGTCAGGGCCGGTGATCCTGCGAGCCATGATGATCGTCAGCTTGCCGCTGGAGTGGCTGAAGATCGGTTCGGAAACGAAGGTCCTGGCGTCCGGATGGTCCCGCAGGTAGATGAAATAATCGCGACCCGAATTGTCGATATCCGTACGCAGCTGCGGCAGCGAACTGGCCTGCCAATGCCCGTCGATCCCGATCAGCACCAATTCGCGGATCTGCGGCGCCTGCTGGGCCCGGCTGGCCAGGATGACGTTCAGACGATCGAGGAAACCGGGTTGCAGCCCGTCGTCCTCGATCCGCTGCGAGAGGCCCGCCAATACCAGGTCCGCGGCCTGCAACGTCCGTTCCGCATGCTGGGACAGCGCCAGCGCCAGGTTGTGGGCACTGGTGATCCCTTCGCCCCGCTCGATGGTTCGAGCCCGCAGCACGATGGCGACGTCGAAGGCGAGAAAGACGATACAGAGGGCGATCGCGCACAGCAGAATGGAAGCCTGGGCCATCGGCCCGGCTTGGCGTGCTTCTCTCCCTGTGCTTGGACCGCGAGCGCGCATGACGGCAACCGTAGCAAACCCCACCTTGCCCGTCTCTTAATGCTTGAGCACCCAGGGGCCACGGCAATGCGCAAAGAAAAGGCCACATCCCGCCCGTCTGGGCAGCATGTGGCCTGATCTGGTTTGGTCCGGCGGATGGCACTATCCGCCGGGAACCTCGTCCGTCTAGTCTCCGAGCGAGATCGACAGCGCTTCGCGACCCTTCGGGGTATCCACCACCTTCATCGAGACCGTCTGGCCTTCGACGAGGTGCGAGATGCCCGCCTGGGACAGGATGGAGATATGGACGAACACGTCCTTGCCGCCATCCTGCGTCGCGACGAAGCCGAAGCCCTTCTCGGGATTGAACCACTTGACGCTGCCGTCGAGTGCCACCGCCGACGACGCGTCCGGCGTGAAGCGCGGCGGACGGCTGCCGGCCATGCCGCCGGGAGCACCGCCGAACCCACCGGGGCGCGGAGCGCGCGGCGGCTGAGCCTGGGCCGTGCTCTCGTCGACCTCGATCACGCGGGTGATCTGCATGCCCTTGGCGCCCTGGCCGACCTGGACCTTCAGCTTCGAGGCCGGCGCCACCGCTTCATGACCGGCGGCCTGTAGCGCGCCGATATGCAGGAAGGCATCGCCCGACCCATCGGCCAGCTCCGCGAAACCAAAGCCCTTTTCAGGGTTGAACCATTTTACCGTCGCTTCGACCACCGGCCCCGCTGCGGGGGACTGATCGAACGATGACGGACCGCCGAACGGGCGCGCTGCCGGGCGTGCTGCCGGCCCCCGCGTATCGTAAGGCTGCGGCATATCATCATCGAACCCACGCCGCCGCGGCTGCCGGAAATCCCTGCCCTTGCTCATGTCGCCTACTCATCTCCATTGTGGCGGGAGCTCTGCTCCGCACCCGTCTCCCGCAGGGCAGTCTTTCTGCTGCTGCCGAAGTTTACTACTTCGCGCCGACCGCGTCACCCCGGGCAGGGGCATCGGCAGCCGTCTTTCAACGCGGCGGCACCTTGCACGTCGCGCGTCTGGATATTTACCACGCCTTTGGGACAATTGGGCGCGCTTTTATCGCTTGCCCCCCTGGCATGAGATGAGTCCCACCGCCTTCCGTTGCACAGGAAGCACACCTTCGAGCGAAATACCGGAGGCGGCCCGCTTGCGGCGCGAGACGGGCGCATGCGAAGTACGAACGGCGACTGAAATCGGGGAGCGAAAATGGACCGGACCATCGTGGCGATCGGCGCCGGCTTGCATCTGCACCCCGTCCGCCCGGACCAGGTCGACCAGCTCGCCCGACTGCAGCGCAGCGCGTATGCGCAATGGCTTCCCGTGCTCGGCCTGGAACCGCTGCCGTATCGGGCGGACTACCGGCAGTTGCTCGACGATCACGACGCATGGCTGGCCCATCTCGCCGATGGCACGGAAGCCGGCGCCCTCGTCGTCGCGATCCTGGACGACCATCTGCTGATCTGGAGCGTGGCCGCGGCCGACGGCCTGAGCGGGCGCGGCATCGGCCGGGCGCTGGTTGCCTTCGCCGAGGCCGAAGCGGTGCGCCGCGGCCTCGGCGAAGTGAGGCTCTACACCAATGCGCTCATGGCTCGGAACATCACGCTCTACCTTGGTCTGGGCTATGCCGAGACGGGGCGCGAGACGACGGACGACGGCCGCAACATCGTCCATATGGCCAAACGCGTCGGCGGGTGACGCTTACCCACCCACGGCCTTGGCCTCGCAGCGCGTCGTGGAACAGACACCGCACTTGAGCTTGCCGTTGAGGTTGAGCGGCATGAGGTCGGCGCCGAATTTCGCGGCGAGGGTCCTGGCCGGTACGGTCTTGCGTCGCAGGCAGCCCAGGCACAGCACCTCGACGTCGAGCCCCTTGTCGGCACACTGCCCGAGCGTGAGAAGCCTGACCATGACGAAACGCTCCCGGCCGAGCAAGTCCGAGGAGCCGGCGCCAGGCGCCAGCTCCTCACTTGCCTGCGTTACTGGAACAGTTTCAGCGCGTTTTCCAGAGTCTGTTCGACACCCCACAGCAGCGGGATGCCGACGGCGAGCCAGAGGACGACGAGACGAGCGGTCATGATGCTTCCCCTTCTCAGGAATGCGCCGAAGCGACTTCACGATAATGATGACGTTCCTCGACGGCCCGCATGGCGAGATTGGCGAGGAAGCCGACCAGCAACAGGCCGCACATGATGTACATAGTGATCGAGTAGGCCTGCGCCTTCGGCACGCCGGCTTCGATCTGGTACTGGCGGATATAGTTCACCAGAACCGGGCCCAGCACGCCCGCGGCCGACCAGGCGGTCAACAGCCTGCCGTGGATGGCGCCGACATGCATGGTGCCGAAGACGTCGCGCAGATAGGCCGGCACGGTTGCGAACCCGCCGCCATACATCGAGATGATGATGGCGAAGGCTGCCACGAACAACGTGACCGAGCCGATTTGGCCGGTCGTCGGCACCAGGGCATAGAGCGCGATGCCCAGCAGGAAGAACACCATGTAGGTGTTGCGCCGGCCGAGATAGTCCGAGGTCGTCGCCCAGAAGAAGCGACCGCCCATGTTGAACAGGCTGAGGAGCCCGACGAACCCGGCCGCGGTGGTGGGCGTGATGCGGGTGCCGAACATCTCCTGGATCATCGGCGACGCCTGGCCGATCACGCCGATGCCGGCGGTCACGTTCAGGCACAGAACGGCCCAGAGCAGCCAGAACTGCTTCGTCCTCCAGGCGATGTCGACATGGACCTGGCTCGTCGTCACCAGCTTCTTCGGCTGCGTCGGCGCCACCCAGCCCGCAGGCTTCCAATCGGCGGCGGGCACGCGAACCGCATAGACGCCGATCATCATGAAGACGAAATAGATCACGCCCATCACGACGAATGTGCCGACCAGGCCGGTCGACGTGGCGCTCTTGAAATAATTCATCAGGAACACCGACAAGGGCGCCGCGATCATGGCGCCGCCGCCGAAGCCCATGATGGCCATTCCGGTTGCCATGCCCGGCCGGTCGGGAAACCACTTGATCAGGGTAGAAACCGGGGAAATATAGCCGATGCCGAGGCCGCAACCACCCAGCACGCCGTAGCCGAGGTACAGCAGCCACAAGGCGTGGAGATGGATGCCGACGGCAGAGATCAGGAAACCGCCGCCGAAGCAGAGCGCCGCCGTGAACATCGCCTTGCGCGGACCGACGTTCTCGACCCAGCGCCCGAACACGGCCGCCGAAACGCCCAGGAAGACGATCGCGATCGAGAAGATCCAGCCCAGTTCCGCCAGGTTCCAATCGTCGGGCGCCGACTTCGTGATTCCGATGAGCTTGGTCAGCGGCAGGTTGAAGGTCGAAAAAGCGTATGCCTGGCCAATCGCCAGATGCACCGCGAGCGCCGCGGGCGGCACCATGAACCGGTTATAGCCTGGCGGCGCGATCGTATGCGCCCGATCCAAGAATGAACTCATCGTCTGTGACCCCCCTAATGTGCGCGACCCCTGTCGGATTTCGCGTCGGTGTTTGACCACCTTGCCGTTTTCGTTCGATAGCGGGCGCCGGTCAGGACAGCCGGCGGACCGCCTCGGGTACGAGGCCATGCAGGCCCGTGCCGCCGTCCGCTACATGCTGCTTGATCGTCACGAGCATCCGCGGTTCCCAGAACTGCTTCAGATGGTCGGTTATTCCCGCGACCGCCTCGTCGTGCGGATAGGAGGAAAAATAGGTGGCGATCTGGTTGGCCATCCGGATCAGGCGATCGGCGTGCATCAGGCTACTCCGGCGAGATTGGCGATCCGGGCGGGATGCGCATAGACCGTGACCGCATCGGCACGGGCGAGTGCCACCACGCAGATGCCCGCACGGTCGGCCGCCTCGACCGCGAGGGCTGTCGGCGCCGAGATCGCCACCAGCGCCGAAATCCCCGTGGTCGCGGCCTTCTGCACCAGCTCGTAGCTGAGGCGGCTGGTCAGCACCGCAAAACCGGGCGGCCGGCCCCCGCGCCGACCGGCCATCGCGCCGATCACCTTGTCGAATGCGTTGTGCCGCCCGACGTCCTCAGCGAGATGTCGAATGGCGCCGTCCGGATCGGCCCAGGCGGCGGCATGGACCGCGCCCGCCTGCCGATTGAGCCGTTGCATCGGCGCCAGCCCGTCGAGCGCGCGATGGATCGCTTCGAGCGACAGCGGAGTCCGATCGTCGAGCCTCGGCAGCGGGCGCATCGCATCAGCCAGGCTTTCGACCCCGCACAGCCCGCAGCCGCTGCGTCCGGTCAATGCCCTGCGACGATCCTTGAGCCCGGCGAACGGGCGCGCCGTGATGGTCAGGCGCAGCTCGATCCCCTCGCCCGCCGACACGATTTCCAGGTCCAGCAACTCGTCCGGCGTCGCGATGATCCCTTCGCTCAACGAAAACCCGAGCGCGAAATCAGCGAGGTCGCTGGGGCTGGCCAGCATGACCGCGTGGCTGACGCCATTGTAGACAAGGGCGACCGGCACCTCTTCGATCAGCTGCGCCGTAACGTTTTCCGCCAACGCGCCGAGGCGCCAGGCCTGACGCGGCACCACGCCTGCACGCTGGACCGAAGGAGCGTCTGCCAAGCGCGCTGCCGTCATGGCGTCGCTATTCCGCCGCCGCGGGATCGACGATGCGCGTCGTTTCCTCGCGCAGCGCCGCGTAGCGATCCTGCCAGCCCGAGCGATGGTTGGTCAGCCGGACCTGAACCGCCGTGACCTTGTATTCAGGGCAATTGGTCGCCCAGTCGGAAAAATCGGTCGTTACCACGTTCGCCGCCGTTTCCGGATTATGGAACGTCGTATATACCACCCCAGCCTGCACCCGGTCAGTGACTTTCGCGCGGAGGCTGGTCTCCCCGGCACGACTCGCCAGCGAGACCCAATCACCGTCGGCGATGCCCCGGTACTCCGCGTCGAACGGATGGATCTCCAGCAGATCCTCCTCGTGCCACACCACGTTCTCCGTCCGCCGGGTCTGCGCGCCGACGTTGTATTGCGACAGGATGCGGCCCGTCGTCAGGATCAACGGATAGCGCGCGGTGCTGCGCTCTTCCGTCGGCACGAACTCGGTGATCGCGAACTTGCCTTTGCCGCGCACGAAGCCGTCGACATGCATGGTCGGCGTGCCGTTCGGTGCCTTGTCGTTGCACGGCCACTGGATGCTGCCCAGTTCCTCGATCCTGGCGAAGGACACGCCGGCGAAGGTCGGCGTCAGACGCGCGATCTCGTCCATGATCTCCGACGGGTGCCGGTAGTTCATCGGATAGCCGAGCGCGTTCGACAGCAGCATGGTCGCCTGCCAGTCGGCGTAGACTGCCATCGGCGGCATGGCCTTGCGGACCATGCTGATCCGGCGTTCCGCGTTGGTGAAGGTACCGTCCTTTTCCAGGAACGACGAGCCCGGCAGGAAGACATGGGCGAAGCTCGCCGTCTCGTTCAGGAAGATATCCTGGATCACGACGCATTCCATGGCGGCGAGGCCGGCCGTGACATGGGTGATGTCCGGGTCGGACTGGGCGATGTCCTCGCCCTGGATGTAGAGCCCCTTGAACGTGCCGTCGACCGCGGCATCCAGCATGTTGGGGATGCGCAGGCCCGGCTCGCCGCGGAGCGTGACGTTCCATACTTCCTCGAAGCTCTCGCGCACCGCGTCGTTCGAGACATGGCGGTAGCCGGTGAATTCGTGGGGGAACGAGCCCATGTCGCAGGAGCCCTGCACATTGTTCTGCCCCCGCAGCGGGTTCACGCCGGCGCCCTCGTGCCCGACGTTGCCGGTGATCATGGCGAGGTTCGCCATGCCCATGACCGCCGTCGTGCCCTGGCTATGCTCGGTCACGCCCAGGCCGTAATAGATCGCGGCGTTGCCGCCGGTCGCATAGAGCCGGGCGGCGGCGCGGAGGTCGGCCGCCGGCACGCCGGTGATCGCCTCGACCGCCTCGGGCGAATGGCGCGGATCGGCGATGAAGGCGCGCCAACGTGCGGTCTCCATCGGCTCACAGCGCTCGGCCACATAAGCTTCCGCCACAAGGCCCTCGGTCACGACGACATGGGCGAGCGCATTCAGCAGCGCCACGTTGGAGCCGGGCTTCAGCTGCAGGTGATAGTCCGCCTGGACATGGGGCGTGCGCACCAGATCGGTCCGCCGCGGGTCGGCGACGATCAGCCGCGCGCCTTCGCGCAGGCGTTTCTTCATCCGGCTGCCGAACACCGGATGGGCGTCGGTCGGGTTGGCCCCGATCACCAGGATGACGTCGGCCTGCATGACGCTGTCGAAATCCTGGGTGCCGGCCGAGGTGCCGAACGTCGCGCTGAGACCGTAGCCGGTCGGCGAATGGCAGACGCGGGCACAGGTATCGACGTTGTTGTTGCCGAAGCCGGCGCGCACCAGCTTCTGCACCAAGTAGGTCTCTTCGTTGGTGCAGCGCGAGGAGGTGATGCCGCCGATCGAATCCCGGCCGTATTTCGCCTGGATGCGCCTGAACTCGGACGCGGCATAGCCGATCGCCTCCTCCCAGCTCACTTCGCGCCAGGGATCGCTGATCTTCGACCGGATCATCGGCTTCAGCATCCGCTCCTTATGGGTCGTATAGCCCCAGGCGAAGCGGCCCTTGACGCAGGAATGGCCGTGGTTGGCGGCGCCATCCTTCCAGGGCACCATGCGCACGACCTCGGTGCCGCGCATCTCGGCCTTGAAGCCGCAGCCGACGCCGCAATAGGCGCAGGTCGTGATCACGCTATGCTCGGCCTGACCGGCCTCAATGACCGAGTTCTCCATCAGCGTCGCGGTCGGGCAGGCCTGGACACAGGCACCGCACGAGACGCATTCGGACGCGAAGAAGTCCGTGCCGCCCGGCGACACGGCCGACGCGAAGCCACGCCCGTCGATGGTCAGCGCGAAGGTGCCCTGCACCTCCTCGCACGCCCTGACGCAGCGCGAGCAGACGATGCATTTCGACGGGTCGAAGGTGAAATACGGGTTGGACGTATCCTTGCCGGCGTCCAGATGATTGTGCCCCTCGTAGCCGTAGCGGACTTCGCGCAGACCCACGACGCCGGCCATGTCCTGCAACTCGCAATCGCCATTGGCGGCGCAGGTGAGGCAGTCGAGCGGATGATCGGAGATGTAGAGTTCCATGACCCCGCGCCGCAGCTTGGCGAGACGCTCGGTCTGGGTCTTGACCTTCATGCCGGCCTCGACCGGCGTGGTGCAGGACGCGGGTGTGCCGCGCCGTCCGTCGATCTCGACCAGGCACAGCCGGCATGAGCCGAACGGCTCCAGGCTGTCGGTCGCGCACAGTTTCGGAACCTTGGTGCCGATCTCGGCCGCCGCACGCATCACCGAGGTGCCGACCGGCACGGTTACGGCCATGCCGTCGATTTCCAGCGTGACCATCTGGGCGGATGGGCTTGGCGGCGTGCCGAAATCGGTCTCGTGGATGAGCGACATGGAAAGCGGCTCCTATTCCGCGGCGCGCGCCGGGGGCGCTGCAGCCGAACGGTCGAAATCGTCGGGAAAATGGGTCAGGGCGCTCAACACCGGATAGGGCGTGAGGCCGCCCAGCGCGCAGAGCGAGCCGTCGAGCATCAGGGTGCAGAGGTCGTCGAGCAGCACGAGGTTCTTGGCGACGGACTCCCCGGCAATGATCTGCTCGATCACTTCGGCGCCGCGGGTCGAGCCGATCCGGCACGGCGTACATTTGCCGCAACTTTCCTCGGCGCAGAACTCCATGGCGAAGCGCGCCTGTTCGGCGAGGTCGACCTGGTCGTCGAACACCACGACGCCACCATGGCCGACCATGCCCTTCACCGCCGCGAACGCCTCGTAATCGAGCGGCGTGTCGAGCAGGCTTTCCGGGAAATAAGCGCCCAAGGGACCGCCGACCTGGACTGCGCGGAACGGCCGGCCGCTGGCCGTGCCCTGGCCGTAGTCCTCGATCAGTTCGCGCAACGTGATGCCGAACGCCCGCTCGATCAGGCCGCCCCGCTTCACGTTGCCGGCAAGCTGGATCGGCAATGTCCCGCGCGAGCGGCCCATGCCGAAGTCGCGGTATGCCTGCCAGCCCTTCTCGAAGATGACTGGCACGGTCGCGAGCGAAACCAGGTTGTTGACGACGGTCGGCTTGCCGAACAGGCCCTCGATCGCCGGCAGCGGCGGCTTGAAGCGCACCAGCCCGCGCTTGCCTTCGAGGCTTTCCAGCAGCGACGTCTCCTCGCCGCAGATATAGGCGCCGGCGCCGAGCCGGGCTTCGAGATGAAACGCCGGACCGGTGCCCATGACAGACGCGCCGATGAGGCCCGCCGCGGTCGCGCGATCGATCGCCGCCGAGAAGGTCTTGAACGCGTGGGGATATTCGGAGCGGATATAGACGAAGCCCCGGGTGGCCCCCACGGCAATCGCAGCGATGGCCATGCCCTCGATCAATGAATAGGGATCGCCCTCCATCAGCATGCGATCGGCGAAAGTTCCGCTGTCGCCCTCGTCGGCGTTGCACACGACGTATTTCTGGTCGGCCGGCGCGTTCAGCACGGTGCGCCATTTGATGCCGGTCGGGAATCCCGCGCCGCCGCGGCCGCGCAGGCCGGCTTGGGTCACCTGTTCGACGATCTCGGCGCCGGTCAGGGTCAGCGCCGTCTCCAGACCCTTCCAGCCGCCATGGGCGCGGTAGTCGTCGAGCGACAGCGGATCAACGATGCCGCAGCGCGCGAAGGTCAGGCGTTCCTGCCGCTTCAGATAGTCGATCTCCTCCGTCGGGCCGAGCGCGAGCGCGTGGGCGCCGCCGCCTAGGAACCCCGCGTCGAACAGACCGGCGACATCGCCCGGCGTGACCGGCCCATAAGCAATCCGGCCCGCCGGGGTCTCGACCTCGACCAGCGGTTCGAGCCAGAACAGTCCGCGCGAACCGTTGCGGACCAGATCGATTGCGACACCGCGCGCGACCGCTTCCCGGGCGATGGCGACGGCGACCCGCTCGGCCCCGACCGACAGGGCGGCAGCATCGATCGGTACGAAGACGCGGACATTCATGACCGGCTTCCGATCTCGGCCATCAGTTCGTCGAACCGCGCCGCATCGACCCGGCCATGAAGCTCGCCATCGATCATGACGGCCGGCGACAGCGCGCAATTGCCCAGGCAATAGACCGCTTCGAGCGTCACGCGCCGGTCCGCCATGGTCGCCCCCATCGCCACGCCCAGGCGCGCCTTGGCATGACGTTCGAGATCGCGACAGCCCATCGACTGGCACGCCTCGGCGCGGCATAGCTTGACGACGTGCGCCCCGGCCGGCGCATCGCGGAAATCATGATAGAAGCTGATGACGCCGTGGATCTCCGCCCGGGAAAGATTGAGCGCGTCTGCGATGAGCGGCACGGCGGCCGCATCGACGCAGCCGAACCGTGCCTGCAGCGCATGGAGGATCGGCAAAGTTGCGCCTTGCAGATGCTTCAGACCGTCGATGACGTCCCGGGCGGTCACCGGATCGAAGGGCGCGGAATGCGCCATAATGTTCCTCCCACGCAACCCTTTGGGTCCCACCAGACAATTGGTCCCCTCTGGCTATTTGCGCTCGGCGCGAACCAGGGTCCATTCGTTTTTATCTATTTTGCGATAGCGAAAAGCCGTCTGTGCAGATGCGAAATAGATTGGGCCTGCCCATCGGAGCTAACCATCCGCGGCGAAACCGCGTTTTTCGCTGGGCAGCGATACTGCGCTCAATCTAAAGGTTAGCCAGAGGAAGCAACTTGAGTTGGATGGAAAATGTCGCTACGCGCCGTCGGGAAATTCGTCCTGATCCTCGCCGTCGGCTTGACAGCGGCATGTCAGGCCGCCGCCCAGCAAGGCAGTTTGGCAGATGCGCGCGAAGCGATCCGGGCCAAAGACTACGGCCGCGCCATCGCGATCCTGCAGCCCCTCGCGGAGCAGGGCAATTCCGCAGCCGAGCAGGAGTTGGGCGGCATCTACTTCCTCGGACTCGGTACGCCGGTCGATGCCAACGCGGCCCTGAAATGGTTCATGGGGCCGGCCCAGAAGGGCGATGCGATCGCACAGAAGGACGTCGCCATTGTCTACCAGTCCGGGAAGCTCGGTCCGAATGACGACGAGGCATTTCGCTGGTTCAAGCTATCGGCGGAGCAAGGCAATGCCGACGCCGAGTCGAACCTCGGCTTCATGTATCGCAGGGGCCGTGGAACGCCCCCCGACGTGAAGGAAGCAATCCGCTGGACGATCAAGGCAGCCGAACAAGGCCATGCCGTGTCGCTCGCAAATCTCGGGACGCACTATGCCGAAGGTCTCGGGGTTGCGCAGAGCTATTCCCAGGCGCTGTTCTGGCTCGATGTCGCCATCCAACGAATGCCGCCGAACGGACCGGAGCGACCCAAGCATCAGAAATACGCCGACGGTCTGGCGGCCCATCTGAGCGCGACCGAAGTCCAGAGCATCGCCGCATCGGCGACCACCTGGATCCCGGCGCGCGGCGCCCTCGACTCCGTTCTCGCTCAAGCCGGTCTGCCGCCGAACGGACCGGGGCCATCACCGGTGCGGATTGCATCCGCAGCCACGCCGGCGCCCCAGGCCCCCGGCGGCAGACCGCCGTCCGGCTCCGGCTCCGGTTCGGGCTTCATCTTCAATACCGCCGGAGAGGTCCTCACCAACAATCACGTCGTCGATCGCTGCACCTCGATCCGCACCCGCCTTGCCAACGGCGAGCCGACCGCGGCGACCCTGATCGTCACCGACAAGATCGGCGACCTGGCGGTCCTGCGTCCTGCGGTCCGCCTCGGCGAGCCGGTCGCCCTCCGCGACAAGGCCGCACGCCAGGGCGAGACGGTGATTGTCGCCGGCTTCCCGCTATCCGGCCTCCTGACGACGGACATGAACATCTCCGAAGGCATCGTCAGCGCGCTCTCCGGCCTGGCCGATAGTGCCCGGCAGATCCAGATCAGTGCGCCGATCCAATCGGGAAATTCCGGCGGCCCGGTTTTCGATGCGGACGGCGCTGTCGTCGGCGTCGTTCAGAGCGCGCTGAACACGGCCGCGCTCGCAGCTGCCGGAACCATCGCGCAGAACGCCAATTTTGCCATCAAGGCATCCTCGGTCCGCGAGTTCCTCGATGCCAAGGCGATCCCGTACGAGACCACCGCCGCCGGAAAGACGCATGGTCGCGTGCCGGAACACGCGCGCCGGTCGACGGTCTTCATCGAGTGTCTGCGCTGAACCGGACCTGCCCCAATCAATGTCCGAACGGCCACTCGAAGAAGGGCAGGAAGCCGTTGACCGACAGCACGACGCCGATGCCGGCGAACAGAGCGGAGACCAGCAGCAGCTGACGCGACGCGGTCAGGATGCAGGTGGACGCCAGCACGATGGCGATCTGCAGCAGCGCCTCGGCGATCTCGAAGCTCTCGCCGCGCGCCTGGGCCAGGTCGCGGTGACCCTCGGCCGCTTCGGCCTTGGCCTTCAACTCCGCCTTGCCGTCGTTCGCGGGGTCGCTCTCGAAATGCTGGATCGTCTGTTTGTAGGCATCTATCCGGCTGCCGATCGCGGCACGGGCGGCATCGGGCAGGTCGGCGCGTGTCGCCAGCGACAGTTCCAACTGCTCCTGCGCGAGCTTGGTCGCGGTCTCGCGGATGTTGCGTGCCTGATAGAAGTTCCAGGCGTCCGACCGTTCGATATTGGCGTTGATCGCGGTCTTCATCGCGTTGCTGCCGCCCGTGCCGGTGATGGCGAGCAGCACGGCCAGCAGGCTGATGAATAGCCCGACGCGCTTGCGGAAGGTCGCATCGCTGACCGGATGGTCCGGATGGCCGTGATGATGGTCGGCCGCCTCGGCGATATGGTCGGAGACTTCTGTGGTTTCCATGTTCTCTTCTATCGGTTCGATTGCGGTGGCCAATGGACGGCCTGTTCCAGCCCCAGGGTCGGCGCCAGGGCGAACAGCGCCCGAGCGAGCGGCTGGGCCGGCTGTCGGTCGGGCATGACGATGCCCATCATATAGGACACCTCGGGCTCGACCAGTTTCAGGGCGATGGTGCCGCCGGGCAACCCGGGCATGTCGAGCAGTGTATGAGGCATGACGCTCGACAGGTGGCCGGCGCTGACATGCAGGCACAGCGTCACGATCGAGTTGGTTTCCATGGTCGGGTGGGGCGTCCTGCCGACCGACTGGAAGATCTTGTCGACGATGCGCCGGTTCTGCATGTCGGGGCTGAGCAGGCAGAGCGGCGCCTCGGCCGCCTCGGCCCAGCTCACCCGGTCGCGTCCGGCGAACGGCCCGTCTGCCGGAGTCAGCAGGATGTAATGTTCCCGGTAGAGCGGCAGCGTCCGCATCCGCGTCAGCGGCTCGTTGTCGAGATAGGTCAGGCCGATGTCGAGCGTGAACTCCTCGATCTGCTTCTGGATCTCGATCGAGGTCAGCGACAGGATGGAAACCGAGACTCGCGGGTGACTGACCGCAAACGGCCCGGTGATGCGCGAAACGATGGGCAGCGCCGACGGCACGACGCCGATCCGCAGATGCCCGGTCAGCCCCTGGCGCAGTTCCGACAGGTCCTGCCGCAGCGCGTCGCAATCGGCGACGATGCGGCGGGCGTATTCGAGCACCCGCTCGCCCTCGGGGGTGAAGCCGATGAAGCGGTTGCCGCGTTCGACGATCGGCACCTGCAGCTCGTCCTCGAGGTGGCGGATCGCCGCGGACAGGGTCGGCTGGCTGATGTGGCTGCGTTCGGCGGCGAGGCCGAAATGCTTCTCGCGGGCCAGCGCCAGCAGATAGACCAGTTGCTTGATGACCATGGGCGGGAAACCTACCTCAAGCGCCCAATTCCCGACAGGCCTCGATGAGCGCGGCCGCCGCCGCATCGACATCGGCCTCGCTGGTGCTGCGACCGAGCCCGATCCTGAGGGCGCCCAGCGCCTCCGTATCGCCCAGGCCGATCGCCCGCAATACCCGGGACGGCGCCCGTTCGGCCGACGCGCAGGCCGCACCGGTCGATAGCGCCACCCGATCGCGGACAAGAGCGATGATCGTTTCGGCATCGAGACGATCGATCCGGAAATTGATATTACCCGCCAACCGTCGGACGGGATCGCCGTGCAGATGCACTATCAGGCCGGCGCCCCGCAGCCGGTCGAGCAGGCGATCACGGCGTTGCACCAGACGGGCGGTCTCGGCACCCATCTCGGCCCCGGCCAGGACCGCGGCGGCGCCGAACCCGACGGCGAGCGGCACCGGCACCGTGCCGGAACGTAAGCCCTGTTCCTGCCCGCCGCCCAGGATCAGCGGCTTCAGCAACGGCCGGACAGTGCGCCGCACGGCCAAGGCGCCGATGCCTTTCGGGCCATAGAGCTTGTGCGCCGACAGGGTCATGAGGTCGACCCCGGCCATGGCGAGCGGGATCTTGCCGGCCGCCTGCGCTGCGTCGACATGGAACAGCGCGCCCGCCGCCCGGGCCAGCCGGCCGATCTCGTCGATCGGCTGCACCGTACCGATCTCATGGTTGGCCGCCATGACCGAGACGAGCCCGGTCGCGGGCCCTAGCAGCGACGCCACCTCCGCCGGATCGACCAGTCCTGCGGGGCCGACGGCGAGGAAGCGGATGGTGAACCCCTCGGACGCCAGCGTGTCGAGGCAAGCCATCACGCAAGGATGTTCCAGCGGCGACGCGATGATCTGGCACCGCCCGGCCGCAACCAGCGCCGGCGCCAGGCCGCGGATCGCCAGGTTGTTCGCTTCGGTGGCACCGGACGTAAAGACGATCTCCCGCGCCTCGGCACCGATCAGGGCGGCGACCTCGCGGCGCGCCTGCTCGACCGCCTCTTCCGCCGTCCAGCCATGGGCGTGATCGACCGAATGAGGATTGCCGAACCGCTCGGTGAACCAGGGCAGCATCGCCGCGAGCACGCGCGGATCGACCGGCGTCGTCGCCTGATGATCGAGATAGATTGGGCCGTCAGGCACGATCGGGCAGGCCGGCGCGCACGGCGGCGGAGCGATCCCACAGGTTCGGCACCGTCGCGTTGGTGTAGCCGGAAACGAACGGTACCGCGGCGCCCGTCTCGCGGAACACGCGTCGGGCGACGGCACCGATGTTGGCGCCATAGACGTGAATGGAAATCGAGCTGCGGTCGCCGAACGCGTTCTCGACCTGGTGCACGTCGCCGATCCGCGGCGAGACGGCGGCGACCATGCCCGGCTCGAGCCGCGTCGTGCCGGTCCTGCGCCCGGCCGCCAAGTCCCAGTCGTGCGACAGTTCCGCACCGCGCAGCATACCGATCAGCCCCCAGACGCCATGGTCGTGGATCGGCGTCGCCTGGCCCGGCCCCCAGACGAAGCTGACCACCGAGAAGCGTTCGAGCGGGTCGCAATGCAGCAGGTATTGCTGATAGCGCTCGCGATCCGGCACGGCGCATTCGGGCGGCAACCAATCGTCGACCGCCACCAGATCGGCCAGCAGCCGCGCGCCTTCCTCGAGCGCGCGCGGCTCGTCCGGCGCCGTCTCCACGAGGCGCGTGAAGCCCGCAATGCAGCGCCGCAACCGCTCGATCCCTTCGCTCATGACCTGTCTCCCTGCCCTTCAAGTTAGACGGAAGCGGCGCCGGTGCAAGCGGCGATGGAAGTCCGGACCCCACCCGCCTATCCTGAATGCCGCCCGACCCGACCGAGGAGCCGCGCCCCATGTCGATCCGCAATCTCGGCCGAATGTTCGCCCCTCGCTCGGTCGCCCTCATCGGTGCCAGCGACCGGCCCCAGTCGGTCGGCGCCGTGGTCTCCCGCAATCTGCTGCGCGGCGGGTTCGCCGGCCCGATCATGCCGGTCAACCCGCGCCATGCCGCGATCGAGAGCGTGCTGTGCTACCCGGATATCGATCATCTGCCCGTCGTGCCCGACCTGGCCGTGATCGCGACTCCGGCGGTCGGCGTGCCGGCCCTGGTCGACGCGCTGGGCGCGCGCGGCTGCCGCGCCGCGATCGTGCTGAGCGCCGATTTCGGCCGGGGTGCGGCGAACGGCGCCGACCTGCGCCAGGCCCTGCTCGATGCCGCCAAGCCGCACCTGCTGCGCGTGATCGGACCGAATTGCCTGGGCGTCGCAGTTCCGGGCATCGGGCTCAACGCCACCTTTTCCCATATTCCGCCACTGACCGGCGACGTCGCCTGCCTGACCCAGTCCGGCGCGATCGCGACGACCCTGATCGACTGGGCGACCAGCCGCGGCATCGGCTTCAGCCACATGGTCTCGCTGGGCGACATGGCCGACGTCGATGTCGGGGACATGCTCGACTATCTGGCCCACGACGGTCAGGTGCGCGCGATCCTGCTGTATGTCGAAGGCGTGACCGAAGCGCGCAAATTCATGTCCGCGGCCCGCGCCGCCGCGCGCACCAAGCCGGTCATCATCCTGAAGGCGGGGCGATATCTGGCGAGTGCCACGGCGGCCACGTCCCACACCGGCGCGCTCGCCGGTGCCGACGCGGTCTATGACGCGGCATTCCGGCGTGCCGGCATGCTGCGCGTCGGCTCGCTCGACGAGATGTTCTCGGCTTTGGAGACTCTGAGCCATGCACGGCGCATCCCCGGCGACCGCCTGACCATCCTGACCAACGGCGGCGGTGTCGGCGTGCTGGCGACCGACGCGCTGATCGGGGTCGGCGGCACGCTAGCCCAACTGTCGGCGGCGACCCTGGCGGCGCTGGACGGGATCCTGCCGGCGACCTGGTCGCGCGGCAATCCGGTCGACATCATCGGCGATGCCGACGGTGCGCGCTATGCGGCGGCGCTGGAGATCGTGCTGGCCGATCCCGAGACCGACGCCTGCCTGGTGCTGAACTGTCCCCAGGCGGTCACCACGACCCTGGAATCCGCCGAGGCGGTGATCGCGACACTGCGCAAGCTCGACGTGCGGGCGCAGTCCAAGGTGATGGTCAACTGGCTGGGCGAAGGGGCGGCCCGGGCGGCGCGCAGCCGTTTCGCCGAGGCAGGATTGCCCAGCTACGAAACGCCCGAGCGGGCCGTGACCGGCTTCATGCATTTGCGTGAGTTCCGCCGGAACCAGCAATTGCTGATCCGTGTCCCGCCGGCGACGCCGGTGGGTTTCGCGCCCGACCTCGGTGCCGCGCGCGCGATCGTCGCCACCGCCGGCGCAGCAGGGCAGGAATGGCTGGACGAGGCCGATTCCAAGGCGCTGCTCGCGGCCTACGGCATTCCGGTCGCCACGGTCCGGCGGGTGGCCCAGGCGGATCAGGTGGCAGACGCGGCCCGCGAGATCGATCGACCGGTCGCGGTCAAAATCATCTCGCCCGACATTACGCACAAGTCCGACATGGGCGGGGTGGCCCTGGATCTCGCCACGCCGGAAGCGGCCGGCATCGCCGCCCACGCCATGCTGGCGCGCATCCGCGCGGCCAAGCCCGACGCCCGGATCGAAGGCTTCGCGGTCCAGGAAATGGTGACGCGTCCGGATGCGATCGAGCTGATCATCGGCCTGGTTTCGGACCCGATCTTCGGCCCGGTGCTGCTGTTCGGGCGTGGCGGCACGGCGGTCGAGGTGATCGGCGACAAGGCGCTGGCGCTGGCCCCGCTCGACATGATGCTGGCCCGCGACCTGATCGCGTCGACGCGGGTCTCGCGCCGGCTCGCCGGATTTCGCACCGTGCCGCCGGCCGACCTCGACGCGATCGCGCTCAGCCTGGTCAAGCTGTCGCAGATGACGGCCGACCTGCCGGAACTGGTCGAGCTCGACATCAACCCGCTGCTCGCCGACCCGCATGGCGTCATGGCGCTCGACGCGCGCATCCGCCTGGGCCGACGCGCGCCCTTTGCGATCCTGCCCTATCCGTCGGCACTCGAACGGCGGATCGCGCTCAAGGACGGCACCCAGATCCTGGTCCGGCCGGTCAAGCCCGAGGATGCGCCGGCTTTCGAGCGGAATTTCCAGCGGATGCGGCCGGAGGATATCCAGCATCGCTTCTTCGCCGCCATGAAGGCCCTGCCGGTCCAGCTGCTGGCCCGCCTGACCCAGATCGACTACGACCGCGAGATGGCGTTCGTCGCCCTGCCGCCGCTCGAGACGGGACAGTTCGACGACGGTTATGGCGTGGTGCGCATCGCGGCCGACCCGGACAACGAGCGCGCGGAATTCGCGGTCATCGTGCGCAGCGACTGGCAGGGCCGCGGCCTCGGTCGCGCGCTGATGGACCTGATCCTGGACTATGCCCGGGACCGCGGTCTGGCCGAGGTCTGGGGCACCATCCTGCACGAGAACACCGGCATGATCGACCTGGTCCGCCGTCTGGGCTTCACGGTCCGGGCCGACCCCGAGGACCCGACCCTGGTGACGGCGACCTTCGCGATTCGCTTGGGATAGACATCTTTCCTTCACGAAATCCGACCAAGCTGATGGTCGAGACGCGGTTCGGAACACAAGAGCCTTTGCCCGGATGACGAAGTTTCTTTTCCGATCGCTGATCGGCGCCCTCGCGATCGCGCTGTCCACCGCCGCCCGGGCGGACACGTTAACCATCGCCGGCTGCGAGAACTACGCACCCTATTCCGACGCCGCCCTGCCGGGCGACGGCTTCGCGAACGATCTCACCACCCGGATCATGCGGCAGGCCGGCTACGATACGTCGGTCACGATGCTGCCCTGGATCCGTGCACTGGAGGAAACCGAGGCCGGCCGGTTCGACATCCTGCCGTCGGCCTGGCGCACGGAAGATCGGGCGCAGACGCTGCTGTTCAGCGCACCGATCGCCATGAGTCGCTTGGTCTTCGTGAAGGCGGCGAGCTCACCGTTCGAGTTCCGCTCCCTCGAAGACTTGGCCGGGCTCACGGTCGGCACCATCGCCGGATACACCTACGAGCCGGAGTTCCTGGCATCGCCGTTGTTCGAGCGACCGGCGGTCACCGATATCCTGCTGAACCTGAAGATGGTCGCGGCCCGGCACATCGATCTCACACTCGACGACGAACTGACCCTGCGCTTCATCATCCGCAGCCGCGCACCGGACCTGGCGCCGCTGCTGGCGCTGACCCAGGGCGTATTGTCCCAGCAGCCCCTGTTCGTGAGCTTTTCGAAGCAGCGCCCGGATGCGGAGCAGTTGCTTGCCGCCTTCAATACCGGCCTTGCCCGGATGCGCGCGGACGGCAGCTACCAGCGATTGCTGGCACTGCACCAGATGGAATGAGCGTCAGGCCGCCGCCCGGAAGGTCCAGACGAAAGCCGGCGGCACGTTGCGGAACACGCGCGCGACGCGGCGGGCATGCAGGTGATGCTCGTGCGGGGGCAGCGGCGCGTTGAAACCATAGGTGAACTGCACCAAGGGGCGGCCGGGCGCCAGCACCGCGAAGCAGGCATCGACCACCTGTTTGCGCGCCTCTTCCGGGAACAGCAGGAGCGGCAGGCCCGAGACGACGGCGGCGACCCGGGTGATGCCCCGGTCGGCCAGCAGGGACTGCAAGTCCTGCGCGTCGCCGCACAGCACGATGATGCCGCGAAACCGCTTGGCCAGCAGGTCGGCCAGGCGCTGGTCGCGCTCCAGCACGATCAGCCGGTGCGGCGGGATCCCGGAATCGAGGATACCGCGCGTGATGCTGCCGGTACCGCCGCCCAGCTCGACGACCGGTGCGGTGTCGTGGCGCGCCTCGGACGGAATCTGTCGCGCCATCGCGTCGGCGAGCCGGCGGCTCGACGGCACCACGGCACCCATGCGGCCGGGCGCACGCAACCACTGCAGGAAGAAGAAAGCCGCGGAATTGCCGCGCTTCAGCTGGCAGGCGGCGGCTTGCAAACGATCGTGTCGAGTCGACCGCAGCGTGCTTTTCAGGGTCGTCTTCAGGGTCAAACGCTCCGTTTTCGCCTCCGTCACTTAGAGGTCTTAGCAAGATTGGGGGTTGTCGCATTCCCCCAATCGGTTAGGTTGCCGCTTGCGTAGGCAATTGGTGCCGCTTTTTAAGGCATTCATATCCCAGCGGAAAACCGCCGATCGCTTTGCGCATGCCGTTGTAATAGAGAAGAACGAAGAAGGCGAAGCCCAAGCGCAGCCCCGGCGTCGATCGATCGGGACCAATCGACGCAAGAGAGGCACCAGGCTTCGGCCGACATCCGGGAGATATCCATGCCGCTGCACGCGGAAACCGAGAAACTGGCCCTCATCGACAAGGTGGCGACCGCCGCCGCGAAAGCCAAGAGCGGCGTCGACGAACGCTTTGTCAGGACGTTCTACAAGAACGTGCCGCCCGACGATATCCTGCCAAGGCCCGCCGAGGCCCTGGTCGCTGCGGCCGAGGCGCTGTGGCAATTCATGGCCGAACGGCGACCCGGCAAAGCCAAGATCCGGGTGCTGTCGCCCGCCGACAAGGCGAATGCCTGGACCGCCGGTCGCACGGTGGTGCAGATCGTCAACGACGACATGCCCTTTCTGGTCGACAGCGTGACCGCGTGCCTGAACGCGCTGGAGCTGGTCGTCCATCTGGTGATCCATCCGGTCGTCCCGGTCGTGCGTGCCGGCGGCGGCAAGCTGATCTCGGTCGACGAGACGAGCCCGGACGCGCAGCGCGAGTCGGTCATGCAGATCGAGATCGCCGGCCGGGCCGACAGCGCGCTGGAAAAGCGCATCATCGCCGACCTCGAGACGGTTTTGGGCGACGTGCGCGCCGCCGTGGTCGACTGGGAAGCCATGACCAAGAAGGTCGGGCAGATCGCCGACGAGATCGGCAATGCCGCCCTGCCCGTCCCGGCGTCCGAAGCCGTCGAGGTCTCGGCTTTCCTGACCTGGCTCGCGGACCGCAACTTCACCTTCCTGGGCTATCGCGAATATGCCTTCGACAAGGATGGCCTGAAGGTCATCCCCGGCGTGGGCCGCGGCGTGCTGCGCGACGATTCCTACCTGGTGTTCGACGGGCTCAGGAATTTCACGACCCTGTCGCCCGACGTGCAGCAATTCTTGCGCTCGCCGCAGCTCACGATGATCTCCAAGTCGAACCGGCGCTCGACCGTGCATCGCCCGGTGCAGCTCGACACGATCGGCATCAAGACCTTCAACGCGGCGGGCGAAGTCGTCGGCCAGAAGCTGGTGGTCGGCCTGTTCACCTCGTCGTCCTACGCGAAATCGCCCCGGTCGATCCCCGTCCTGCGCCGCAAGGTCCAGCGCACCGTCGAGCGTTCGGGCTTCGCACCGGACAGCCACGACGGCAAGGCACTGCAGCATATCCTCGACGCGTTCCCGCGCGACGAGCTGTTCCAGATCACCGAGGCCGAGCTGTTCTCGACCGCGATCGGCATCCTCAACCTGCAGGAACGCCAGCGCATCGCCGCCTTCACCCGGCGCGACCCGTTCGAGCGCTTCATCAGCTGCCTGGTCTACGTGCCGCGCGACCGCTACAGCTCGACTGTCCGCCGGCGGATGGCCGACATTCTCGAGACCACCTACAACGGCAAGCTCGCCTCCGACGCGGTTCAGCTCGACGAGAGCGTGCTGGCCCGCATCCATTTCATCATCAACACCAATCCGAGCCAGGTGCCCGAGGTCGATCCGGTCGCGCTCGAGAAGAAGCTGGTCGAGGCCGGTCGCGTCTGGGCCGACAAGCTGAGCGAGGCTCTCGGCAACACCTTCGACGAGAACGAAGCGCACGCCCTGCTGCGCCGCTATGCCGACGCGTTCCCGACGAATTATACCGAACGCTTCACCGCGACGTCGGCGGTCGAGGACATCAAGAAGATCGCGACCTTGGAAGCCGGTGCGCCGATCGCGCTGGCGCTCTACCGCACGCCCGGCGCCGCCCTGTCAGAGTTGCGGCTGAAGACGTTCTCGACCGGCAAGCCGGTGCCGCTGTCGGACGTGTTGCCCATGCTGGAAAACCTGGGCATGAAGGTGATCACCGAGAACCCGTTCCGGGTGAAGGCGCGCGACGCCGCAAGCAAGGCCTGGGTCCAGGAATTCGAGCTGATCACCCGCGGCCAGATGCCGGTCGACCTGGCCGAAGTCGGCCCGCGCTTCGAGGAAGCGTTCCCGGCGGTCTATGCCGGCACGGTCGAGGACGACGGCTTCAACCGCCTGGTGGCCTTGGCCGGCCTCGCCGCGCGCGAGATCGTCGTCATCCGCACCTATTGCAAGGTGCTGCGCCAAGCCGGCTCGGCGTTCAGCCAGGCCTACATGGAAGACACGGTCAGCGCGCACCCGGCAATCGCCCACAAGCTGGTGCGCCTGTTCGAGGCGCAGTTCGATCCCGCGATCAAGGCGAAGGCCCGGGATGCTGCCGCCGACAAGCTGGCTGCGGAGATCGAGGCCGATCTCGACCAGGTCTCGAACCTGGACGAAGACCGGATCCTCCGCAGCTTCCTGTTGCTGGTCCGCAAGTCGCTGCGCACGAATTTCTACCAGCCGGGTGCGGACGGGAAACCGAAGCCGTACCTGTCGATCAAACTCGCCAGCCAGGAAATCGACCTGCTGCCGCAGCCGCGGCCGCTGGTCGAGATCTTCGTCTATAGCCCGCGCATGGAAGGCTGCCACCTGCGCGGCGGCAAGGTCGCGCGCGGCGGCATCCGCTGGTCCGATCGCAAGGAGGATTTCCGTACCGAGATCCTGGGCCTGATGAAGGCGCAGCAGGTCAAGAATTCCGTCATCGTGCCGGTGGGATCCAAGGGCGGCTTCGTCGTGAAGCGGCCGGCCACGGGCGACCGCGAGGCGGTCATGGCCGAGGTCGTCGCCTGCTACAAGACCCTCATGTACGGCCTGCTCGACATCACCGACACGATCGAGGGGCCGGGCATCGTGCCGCCCAAACACGTGGTGCGGCGCGACGGCGACGATCCCTACCTGGTCGTGGCCGCCGACAAGGGCACGGCCACCTTCTCCGACATCGCCAACGGCTGCGCCATCGAATACGGCTTCTGGCTGGGCGACGCCTTCGCGTCGGGCGGCTCGATCGGTTACGACCACAAGGCGATGGGCATCACCGCCCGGGGCGCGTGGGAGGCGGTGAAACGGCATTTCCGCGAACTGGGCACCGACATCCAGACCACCGACTTCACCTGCATCGGCATCGGCGACATGGCGGGCGACGTGTTCGGCAACGGCATGCTGCTGTCCCAGCACACCCGGTTGCTGGCCGCCTTCAACCACATGCATATCTTCATCGATCCGGAACCGGATTCGGCCCGGACCTGGCTCGAGCGCAAGCGCCTGTTCGACCTGCCGCGCTCGACCTGGAACGATTACGACCGCTCGCTCCTGTCGAAGGGCGGCGCCATCTACGAGCGATCGGCAAAGTCGCTGACGCTGTCGGACGAGGCCAAGGCGCGGCTCGGCCTCAAATCGGCGACGATCTCGCCGAACGATCTCATCCGCGTGCTGCTGAAGCTGCCGGTCGACCTGCTGTGGTTCGGCGGCATCGGCACTTACGTCAAGGCATCGACCGAGAGTGCGGCCGAAGCCGGCGACCGGGCCAACGATGCGCTGCGCATCGACGGGCGCGAGATCGGCGCCAAGGTGGTGGGCGAAGGCGCCAACCTGGCCCTGACCCAGCGCGGACGCATCGAATATGCGTTGCACGGCGGCCGCCTGAACACCGACGCGATCGATAACTCCGCCGGCGTCGATACCTCGGACCACGAGGTCAACATCAAGATCGGCGCCAGCGCGATGCTGAGCTCCGGCAAGCTCAAGGCCGACAAGCGCAACGCGTTCCTCGCGACCATGACCGACGAGGTCGGATTGCTGGTGCTGGAGGATAATTACCTGCAGACCCAGGCAGTCACGATCGCCGAAGCCGAGGCGCCGGCACTGCTCGACGAGCACGCCCGCCTGATGCGGTCGCTGGAGCGGGCCGGCAAGCTGGACCGCGCGATCGAGTATCTGCCGGACGACGAAGCCCTGATCCAGCGCGCCGCGGCCAAGCGCGGCCTGACCCGGCCCGAGTTGGCCGTCCTGCTCGCCTATGCCAAGAACGCGATCTATGCCGAACTGCTGACCACCGACCTGCCGGACGAGCCGGAGCTGGAAGAGGAATTGCTGGCCTATTTCCCGCGCCAGATGGTTCAGCTTTCGAAGGCCGACCTGAAGGCGCACCGGCTACGGCGCGAGATCATCGCGACCGTGGTCACCAACGCCATGATCAACCGCCTGGGACCAAGCTTCGTCAGCGAGATGCAGGGCAAGACCGGCCGGTCGACCGCCGACGTGACGCGGGCCTATCGCATCACCCGCGTCGTGTTCGACCTGCCCAGCCTGTGGCGCTCGATCGAGGTGTTGGACAACATCATCCCGGCCGCGACCCAGACCAAGCTGCTGCTGGCGGTGCGCACCGTGGCCGAGCAGGCGGCGCGGTGGTTCCTGCAGTCGGGCCAGAACCTCGGCGTGACGCCGCGTATCAAGGAGTTCGGCCCCGGCATCAAGGCGCTGTCGGCGAAGCTCCTGAGCCTGCTGCCGGACAGCGAGCGTGCGGCGCATGAGGACCGGGTCCAGGCCTACGTCGCCCAGGGCGTCTCGATGGAACTGGCCGAACGCGTCGTGGCGCTGGACAGCCTGTCGGCCGCCATGGACATCGTGCGGATCGACGAGGGCACCAAGCTCGACATGGTCGAACTGGGCCGGCTGTATTTCGCGACCGGCGCGCGGCTCGGCCTCGGCATGCTGCGCGACAAGGCCCATGCGCTGCCGGCGTCGACGCCGTGGCAGCGGCTGGCGATCGGCGCGCTGGTCGATGACTTCTCGTCGATGCAGCGGGAGATCGTCGGCCATGTCCTGTCCGAAAGCACGGGGCCGGTCGCAGCCCGGCTCGACGCCTGGACCGCGCGGCGCGCCGACGCCATGGGCAAGGTGCAGGAGATGGTGGCCGAAGTCAGCCGCATCTCGCCACCCGACCTCGCCATGCTGACCGTGATCGGCCGGCAATTGAGGGCGCTCACGGTCTGATCCGCATTCGGCGCCAAGACGAAACGGCCGGCAGGGGAAACCCGCCGGCCGTTTGCTTTTCGGAAACCGGGTAAATCGGCCCGCGGGTGCAACCCTGGAACCAACCGGCACCGCCTTCGTTCATAGGAGGCGCTATCCCGGTAGGCGTGCCTGCCAAGCCAAAAAAGGGTGCTTCGTGATGAACGTTCGTCTGCCTCTTTTCGCCGCCACGCTCCTGCTGCCGCTGTTCGCGGGCGGCTGTGCCCCCGAAGGCGCCGTGGCCCTGCCGGCCGGCGTGTGCGATCCCGGCGGGTCGGCCGCGATCTATGCCCTGCCCAACCAGTACGGCAACATCGACATGAGCCGCTATTCCACGGCGAATTGCCGGAAATAGCGGCTGACGGAGCGACCGAGCGATGCGGCCTAGTTCATGGCCGCGTCGTAGGTCCGTTTCCATTTGCCGGATGCGATCGCCTGCCACATCCAGCCATCGACCACGGCGTGCAGATCCTTGTCCTTGCGCAGGAGATAGGCATCGTCGAAGTGGGTGAAGGGTGCGGCGACTGCGGCCGGGCACAGCACGCCCGGATGCAACTTCGACTGCAAGTCGACCTCGACCCCGTCGGTCACCATGACGTCGGCCTGGCTGCCCACCAGTTGCTCGAAGATCGTCTTGTTGTCGGGCCAGACCACGATCTGCGCCTTGGTGAAATGCTCGTGGGCGAACTTGTCGTTGGTGCCGCCGGGGTTGATCACGACCTTGGTGGCGGGCACGTCGATCGCATCCAGGCTGGTGTATTTGTCCTTGTCGGCACAGCGCACGATCGGCCGCTTGCCGTCACTGACGTTGGGGATCGAGAAATCGCCGACCGCGGCGCGGTCCGGGTTGATCGTGATGCCGCCCAACGCCACGTCGAACTTGCCGCCCTTGAAGTCGTCGAGCATCGTCTTCCAGGTCGTCGGCACGAATTCCGGCCGGACGCCCAGGGTGGCCGCCAGATCCTTCGCCATCTCGATGTCGGCGCCGACCAGCGTGCCGTCCGGCGTCTTGAAGCTGAACGGCTTGTAATCGCCCGTCGTGCCGATCTTCAGCACGCCCGCATGCTGGATCTGCTTCAACACGCTGTCGTCGGCCGGTTTCTTCGCTGCGCCCGTGGCCGCCAATGCCGCCGCCAACACCACACCCGTTACCGCGAATTTCATCTTCACCCCTCCCATGTGCTTCCATCCGACCGGGAGCCTAGCATGAAAATCCGCGAAGCCACGCTCCTTGACCTTGCCATGGTGGGAAGCCCCATGTTGTTGGAGAAGGAGTTCGATCGATGCAGAGTTTCATCGTGTCCGGCATGACCTGCCCCCATTGCGTTCGCGCCGTTACCTCCGCCGTCACCCAGCGCGATGCCGGCGCCGCCGTGCGCGTCGATCTCGCGACCGGCCGGGTCGAGATCGACAGCCGGGTACCGCGCGCCGACCTTGCGGCAGCGATCGTGGAGGAAGGCTACCAGGTCAGCGTCGCGTAAGGCCGTTCATCGCGCCTTGACCGGCCTCACGCCGTGGCTGTCTTGGGGCACGCCACGCTGCAGCGACATATGGGAATGGACGCCGAGCCAACGGCCGTCCTCCTGCCGGGCGAGCATGATGGTCGCCCGTCCGGGCCGGTCGAACCGCGCACCGTCAGGATGGAAGCCGATGCTGGTCCAGGGCGCGATCACCGTTGCCATGCTGCCGTCGGCACTCGCCAGGACGGCGGTATTGTCGAGGTCGAAGGCGAAGCCCTCGGTGCGGGGCCAAACATTGTCCCATTGCGTATCGGTCCAGCGGCCGAGGCCGTGGATCAGTTCCTGGTAGGTGCCGAAGACGATGATGTCGGCATGCCAGAATGGCCGGGCCGCCCGATAGTCGACCGCGCGCACGCACGCGGCGAAATGCTCCAGCCAATCATGGACCGACGCGGTCGTCGTTGCATCGGCCAAAGGCAATGAGTGGGCTTTCGGCGGCATCGGTCGCGCTCCCGTTGCGATCGGCGGAAACAGCGATCATGCCCGATCGAAGGCCCCGGTCAAGCCGTGCGGCACCGGCTCAATTCGCCTCGTCGGCGCTGTCGCCCTGGTTGTAGCCGTGCTCGGCCCGGACCTGGGCCATGACCCGGTTCAACCGCTCGATCGTGGCGTCGGGCACGGCGATGTTGCAGGCGACACCCAGTTCGACCGCGTGGAATTCCAAGACGGTCTCGATCTTGGCGGCGACATCAGGCCCCATTTGCAGCGGCGTGTAGATGCTGGAAGCCCAGAGATCGATCCGGCCGCTCTCCAGGCCGCTGATGTTGAATTCGTTGCGGCTGACCGGTGCCAGCGAAAAGCCGCGCTGACGCAGGAACGTCTCCCGGGCGTCGCCCTGGTAGACGCCGATGACATAGGGCCGGGCTTCGTCGAGGCGGGTTAGCCGGATGTGGCGCGACTTCAGCCCGAGCAGCGCCCAGTTGTTGAAGACCAGCGGCGCCACCCACTTGAATAGCGGCCGGCGCTCCTCGGTCATGGTCGTGGCGAAAACGCAAGTGTCGGCATTGCCGAGCGCCCCTTCATAGGCGCGTTTCCAGGGCAGCAGGTCGAACGTGGCATCGATATCGGCGCGGCGCGCGACCTCGCGAACCAGGTCGACCAGGATGCCCTTGATCTCGCCATCCTCGACGTAGCTGAAACGACCGCTATCCTCGGTCAGGAAATGCACCGTCGTGCCGGCCGACGCGCTGGCCGGGGTCAGCAGGGCGCCGCAGAGCACAGCCGCCCCGAGGATCGTTTTCATCGCGTATCGAAGGGTGCCCATGATCCGGCAACGAGCCGACGCTATTCGACATCGTTGGCGAGGCGGGCCTTATGGCCGAGGTAGCCCCCGTGATGCCTCAGGCCGTACTCGCGCCGCGTGACGCCCTTCAGTTCCATCAGAGTCAGGGCCAGAGCGTCGCCGATCGCCGACATTGCCGCCATGCTGGCCGACGGCGTCAGGCCGAGCGGGCATGGCTCCTCGATCACGCCCATATCGAGCACGACGTCGGATAGCCGGCGCAGCTCGCTTTCCGGATGCGAGGTGATGCAGATGACTTGCGCGCTGGTCAGGTGGCGCGAGAGTTCGATCAGTTCGACGATCTCGAGCGTCTTGCCGCTGGTCGAGAAGGCGACGATGCAATCGCCCTCGGCGATCAGGCCCAGGTCGCCATGCGCTGCCTCGGCCGGATGGATGAACACCGCCGGCGTGCCGGTCGAACTCAGGGTCGCGGCGAACTTCCGGGCGAGGAAGCCCGCCTTGCCCATGCCGGTTGCGACGATCTTGCCACGGCACAGCCGCAATGCATCGATCGCGGCCTCATAGGTCGCATCGACCCGGATCGCCCGGATCGCCGCCGCTTCCCGGTCCAGTACGGAGCGGACCTTGGCCTGGACGTCGAACGTGCTCATGGCTTCCGTGTCCTTAGTGACGGAAGTGGCGCAGACCGGTGAAGACCATGGCCAGTCCCTTCTCGTCGGCGGCCGCGATCACTTCGGGATCGCGCTTGGAGCCGCCCGGCTGGATGACCGCCGTGGCGCCGGCCTCGGCGGCGGCCAGCAGGCCGTCGGCGAACGGAAAGAACGCATCGGACGCCACGACCGAACCGATCGCCGGGCTGGCCGCCTGCTTGTCACCGCCGGCTGCCGCGATGCCGGCCTCCGCCGCCTTCCAGGCCGCGATGCGCGAGCTGTCGACCCGGCTCATCTGGCCAGCGCCGATGCCGACCGTGGCACCGTCCTTGGCATAGACGATCGCATTGGACTTCACATGCTTGGCGACGCGGAAGGCGAACAGCAGGTCCGCCATCTCGGCCGCGGTCGGCGCCCGCTTGGTCACCACCTGGAGCGAGGATTCGCTGACCCGGCCAGAGTCGCGGTTCTGCATGAGGAAGCCGCCCGACAGCGAGCGGAAGGTCATGCCCGCCGCCGCCGGATCGGGCATGCCGCCGGTCGCGAGCAGGCGCAGCTGGGTCTTGCGCGCCAGGATTTCGCGCGCCGCATCGTCGATCGACGGCGCGATGATGACTTCGGCGAACAGCGAGGCGACCGCCTCGGCCGTCGCCGCGTCGAGCGGGCGATTGAGCGCGATGATGCCGCCGAACGCGCTGACCGGATCGCACGCCAGCGCGCGCCGATAGGCCTCGATCAGGCTCGATCCCATCGCCACGCCGCAGGGATTGGCGTGCTTGATGATCGCGACGGCCGGCTGATCGAACTCGGCGACCGCCTCGAACGCGGCGTCGGTATCGTTGAGGTTGTTGTAGCTGAGTTCCTTGCCCTGGACCTGGGTCGCGGTCGCAACGCCGGGGCGGCTGTCCTTGGCGATGGCATAGAAGGCCGCCTGCTGATGCGGGTTCTCGCCATAGCGCAGCAGCTGCTTGCGCTCGCCGGCGATCGACAGGGTCGAGGGGAAGGTCTCGCCCCGCTCCGTCGCCATCCAGGCCGCGATGGCCGCGTCATAGGCCGACGTGCGGGCATAGGCCATGCCGGCCAGCCGGCGTCGGACGCCAAGCGTCGTGGCGCCATCGTTGGCGGCCAGCTCGGCCAGTACCAGGTCATAGTCGGCCGGATCGGTCACGACCGTCACGAAATCATGGTTCTTGGCGGCACCGCGGATCAGCGACGGGCCGCCGATGTCGATCTTCTCGATGCAATCGTCCCAGCCCGCGCCGCTCGCGACCGTCGCCTCGAACGGGTAGAGGTTGGAAACGACCAGGTCGATCTCGCCGATGTCGTGCTTGGCCAGCGCGTCGCGATGGGTCGCCAGATCGCGCCGCGCCAGGATGCCGCCATGGATTGCCGGATGGAGGGTCTTTACCCGGCCGTCGAGCATCTCCGGGAAGCCGGTCACGCTGGCCACGTCGGTCACGGCCAGACCGGCATCCGAGAGCGCCTTGGACGAGCCGCCGGTCGAGATCAGCGTGATCCCGCGTTCGGCCAGCGCGCGCGCAAACGGCAGGAGGCCGCTCTTGTCGTAAACGGAAATCAGCGCCCGACGGATCGGGCGATCGAATGCATGGGTCATGGGCGGGCGTCCGGGTCGGTTACCAAACGAAGGCCGGACCATAGGGCCGCCCGCCTGCCCGATCAAGCGAAGGTCGGGCCGCTCAAACCAGGGGTGCAGCCGCCGTATTGCGGCGGGCGAGCTCCCACAGCAGGCCGCCCACGACGACGAATGCCAGCACGGTCGCGGGCCACGGCCATGCGAGCCCCAGCGCCGCCAGGCCGATCAACAGGAGATTGGCACCCAGGATGCGCAGCACCACCGCGCCATGGCCGAGCCCGCCCTGCACGGCACGCTGATAGAAATGCTCGCGATGGGCGTGCCAGACCCGCTCGAGCCGTACCGCCCGGCGTAGCAGCGTGATGGTCGCATCGACCAGGTAATAGAGCGGCAGGATCAGCGCCGGCGCCCAATGGCCGTCGCCGGCCATGCTCAGCATCAGCCAGCCGATGACGTAGCCCAACGGAATCGAGCCGACATCGCCCAGGAACAGCTTGGCCGGAGACCAGTTCCAGGCAAGGAACCCCAGGGCCACGGCACCCAGGGACAAGCCCAGCGGCAAAGCGCCGCTATTGGGGTCGGCCGACACGAAGGCGACCAGCGCCGCGCCGAAACCGATCGCCGCGGTCTGCCCGCCGGTGATGCCGTCGATGCCGTCCATGAAATTGAACAGATTGACGAACCAGACCCACAGCAGCGCCGTCGCCGCATAGTCCAGCACCGGCGGCAGCAATCCCTGGAACACATGCCCGGCGCCGCGCACGAAGAACAGGCCGAACAGGATCGTCGCCAGCTGGGCACCGAATCGCTGCAGCACCGGCAGGCCGCCGCGGTCGTCGCGCCAGCACAGCGCCGCAAGCGCGACCGCCCCGGCGACGATGGCGAGCGTGGCGAGCGGCGCCAGCCCCAGCACGGCCAGCAGGCCCCAGGCCAGCGCCAGCACGGGCACGAGCGCCAGCCCGCCGCCGCGCGGGGTCGGGGTGGTGTGGCTGGAGCGATGATTCGGTTCGTCCAGGATCCGGCGATGCTTCAGCCACCACAGCACGCCGCCCGTCGCGATCAGGCTCAAGACCAGACAGAGCAGAGTGAGTTCGGCGACCAGGGTGACGGACATGGGCCTATCCGATCGGGCAACGGGGCGTCCCGTAAGACACGAAACGGCCCCGTCCGATCGAGACGGGGCCGCTGGGTCGAGGATAAGGGCGGGTCAGGCCGTCCGGATCAGCCGGCCGGCGAAGAACCCGTCGATGCCGTCGTAATCGGCCAGATGGCACGGCAGGGTCCGCACGTCGCCGTCGGCCGTCAGGATTTCCGCCAGGCCGCCAATCTCGTCAGCGGTTACCGGCTTGCGCGCGACCGGCAGGCCCTTGGACAGCAGCTTCTCGATCTGCTGCGGCCCTTCTTCCGGCTCGAGCGAGCAGGTGCAATAGACCAGCATCCCGCCCGGCTCCAACATTTCGACCGCCGAGGTCAGCAGCCGTTCCTGCACGGCGGCAAGGCGGGCCACGTCGTCCGGCGTCTTCAGATGGGGCACGTCCGGATGGCGGCGGATGGCACCGGTCGCGGTGCAGGGTGCGTCGAGCAGCACACCCCAGACCGGCTCGGACGGACGCCAGGTGACGGCGTCGGCGCTGAACGTATCGACCTTGAGCGACAGGCGATGCAGGTTGCTGATCATGCGATCGAGCCGGCGCGGCGAACGATCGATCGCCGTCACCTGAGCACCACCGGCGACGAGCTGCGCGGTCTTGCCGCCCGGGGCGGCGCACAGATCGATCATGCGGCGGCCGGACACGTCGCCGAACAGCTTGGCGGGAATGGCGGCGGCGGCATCCTGGACCCACCAGGCGCCTTCGCTATAACCCGGCAGGTTGGCGATGGCTCCGCCGGCCGCCCGGCGCAGCGAACCGCTGGGCAGCAGCGTCGCGTCCAGCCGATCGGCCCAGCCGGCCCGATCCACCCGTGCGGTGATGTCGAGCGGCGCCTCGCGCAGATGCACTTCGGCAATCTTGCGGGCCGTGTCCTCGCCATAGGCGTCGGACCAGGCCTGCCAGAGCCATTTCGGGGTATTGAGGCGCGGCGCATCCTGCAGCAGCACCAGCCCCGGCCCGTCCTGGGACAGGCGGCGCAGCACGGCGTTCACCAGGCCCTTATGGGTCATGAAACCGCGGGCGTCGGCCAGATCGACCGTCGTCGCCACAGCGGCATGGGCCGGCGTCCGCAGGAACAGCAACTGGGCAATGCCGAGGCGCAGCATGTCGTGCACCTGGGCGGCGCGCGGCGGCAACGGAGTAGCCAGGCAGTGGCTGATGAGCGCGTCGATCTGACCCAGGCGGCGCAAGACCGTCGCAACCAGGAGTCGAGAGAACGCGCGATCCCGAACCGACAGGCTCGGCAAATCCGGCGCTTCGTCGATCGCATCGTCGAGCGGCCGACGCCGGCGCAAAACGGAGCCAAGCAGATCCACGGCGACGCCGCGGGCTGTAGGTACGGGTGTGGAGGTCAGCAAAGTACTATCTGCCATCTTATCCTGAACGCGCCAAATCATGTGGCTAACACCCATAACGGGCAATCGTTCCGCTTAGGTTTGCAAAATATTGCCTGCTCGTAAGCCCGGGGCGCACCGCCGGGATCAAATCCGGCAAAAGGCCGCGGATATCTCTATTCGTGCGGCTTCAATAGATCACCTGACGGTTGCGTTTGGTGTGACCGTGGCCACACCGGAACAAGATGGCCCCTCCGTCTAGCCCCTTGGCGGGACGGTTCCGTGAGTCATATATGGAACATGACCGACAAGACCACCCATCTCATTCCACCCGTCGTGACGAAAGATCCCGTCCCGCCGAAGAAACCCGATCATGCCCCGGTCACCGAACCGGCGGTACCCGAAATCGGGGGACCCAGCGGGCCTGAGCCCACTCGCTATGGCGATTGGGAACGCGGCGGTCGCTGCAGCGACTTCTGATCGGTCGCCATCGTTCCGCCACGGTAATATGATATGCGTGATCTGCATATCAGAATTGCAGCCACCCCGAGAATCGCCAACTGCTTGCCGGGCGGCGTCCGGCGCCCTATCAAGCGCGGTGTCACCCGCCCGGAGCTTCGATGCTGCGCGTCCTGTTCGACGACGAAATCTTCTCGACTCAGCTCGAGGGCGGAGTTTCGCGCTATTTCACCCATCTGGTCGAGGAATTGCCGGCGGCCGGCGTGACACCGCTGTTGCCATTCCGGCTGACCTGCAACCGGCACCTGGCGCAGTCGCCGGCGTTCAGCGGGTGGCAGCCACCCCGCTTTCCCGGATCGCGCCGGGTGATCCGCGCCATCAACCAGCTCGGCAGCCGCGCCGCCCTCGACCGGGGCCGGTTCGAGATCTGGCATGCCAGCTGGTACGACGGCGCGGCGCTCGCCCGTGTCCGCGCCCAGCCGGCCAAGCGGGTCGTGGCGACGGTCTATGACATGACGCCGGAAGTCATGCCCCAGGCGATCGCCGCCGGCATCGGCGATCCCCATGCCGGCAAGCTCGCCATGGTCGAGGCGGCCGACCTGGTCGTGGCAATCTCGGCGGCGACCAAGGCCGACCTGCTGCGCTTCAGCACCGTGCCGGCCGACCGGGTGCGGGTGATCCATCTGGGTGTCGGCGAGCGGTTGCTGTGGCGTCCGAGCCTCGGCCATCCCGCGGGCCTGCCCGACCGCTTCCTGCTGTTCGTCG
The DNA here is from genome assembly GCF_035943795.1 of Aliidongia sp. Lineage (NCBI taxonomy): Bacteria > Pseudomonadati > Pseudomonadota > Alphaproteobacteria > Rhodospirillales > Dongiaceae > Aliidongia > Aliidongia sp. Next base: position 47,886 of record NZ_DASZBY010000057.1, read on the forward strand.
GCAAGCGCGGCGGCTACAAGAATTTCGACGGCGTGGCCCCCGCGCTGGCGGCCCTGATGGCGGCAACTCCAGACCTGCACCTCGTCTGCATCGGCGGCGGACCGCTCTCAACCGCGGAGCTGGCGCCGTTCCAGACAGCCGGCGCCCAGGACCGCGTGGGACAGATCCAGGCCGACGACCCGACGCTCGCCTGGTGCTACGCCCATGCCGCAGCCTTCCTGTTCCCGTCGCGCTACGAAGGGTTCGGCCTGCCGATCCTCGAAGCCTTCATCAACCGCTGTCCGACCGTGCTGGCGGAATGCAGCTGCTTTCCGGAAATCGGCGGGGATGCGGCGATCTATTTCAATCCGGACCGCCCCGACACGCTGGTCGATCAGCTGGGCCGACTGATCGCGGACGACGCCACGCGGCAGAGCCTTGGGGAGGCGGGCTCCCTGCGCGCCCGGGACTTCACCTGGCAGCGGACCGCCGAGGCGCATGCCGCCCTCTATCGCGAACTGGCCTGAGTGACCCAACCTCACGCCCAGCGGCGCAATCGCCGGATGCTGCTGTCCATGCTCGCGGGATTTCCGGTCCGCATGCTGCAGATCCTGAGCGGCCTGCTGATCATCCCGCTCGCCTATCGCTATCTAGGTTCGGAGCGATTCGGCCTGTGGTCGGCGGTCACGGCCTTGGGCTCGGTATTGCCGCTCGCGGATCTCGGCATCGGCAACGGGCTCATCACCACGATCTCGGCCGCGACCGGGCGCGAAGAGCACGAACGGATCCGGCACGCCATCTCGACCGCCATCCTGGTCGTCGGCGGAATCGCCGCCGTCCTGCTGATCGTGCTCGCCTTTCTGGTAGTCCATGCGGACTGGGCCGGCTGGCTGAACGTCGCCGGGACCAACGCCGCCGGCGACGCCAAGCCCGCCGGGGCGATCTGCGTCCTCGTAGCGCTGTTGATTCTGCCCCTCAGCCTCGCCGCCAAAATCAGGACCGGCCTGCAGGAGGCTTTCCAGAACAGCGCGTGGGACGCCTCGGGCGTCGTCCTGACGCTCGTCCTGTTCGTGGCGGCAACCCGCTTCGACCTCGGCATGGCCGGCCTTGCGGTGGCGCTCGGCACCGGCCCCCTGCTGGCCGCCCTGTGCAACGGCATCGGACTGTGGCGGCGCCACAGCCTGCGGCCGCGCTGGGCGGCGGTGAATTTTGCGGACTTCCAGCCGGTCGCGCGCCTGGGCCTGCTCTATTTCGCGCTCGCCTGCTCCGCGACCTTGGCGACGGCGGCCGACAATCTGATCGCGATCCGCCTGCTCGGCCCCGAGAGCGCCGGAGCGGTCGGCATCGCCGGCAAGATCTTCGGTGCGTCCCAGGCCGTGGTCATCGTGGCGCTGCTGCCGCTGTGGCCGGCGTTCGGCGAAGCGCTGGCGCGCGGCGATCATCGCTGGGCGCGTCGCGCGCTGTGGCGCGGCGTCGCCATGGCATTCGGCATCAGTCTGCTGGGCGCCGGCATCCTGCTGGTCATCGCCAACCCGGTCATCGCCTTGTGGCTGGGCCGCGACACCGCCCTGCCGTTCGGCCTACTGGCCGCCAACGCCGTCTGGCTGGTGATGCAGAGCACCGGCAACGTGTTCGGCATGCTGCTGAACGGCGCCGGCGTGATCCGTTTCCAGATCCTGACCTCGGTCAGCTATGCGCTGGTCGCGGTGGCTCTCAAATTCCTGCTCGCCGACCGCCTCGGCATGGCCGGCATCGTCTGGGGCACGGTCATCAGCTACGGGCTGATCGCCCTGCCACTCTACGTCCGCTACACGCGGCGTCACCTGGACCGGGTGGCGGCAACCTTGTAACTCCCTCTACCGGTTCATCCGGTTCTCGACCAGCCCATCGACCACGGCCGGGTCGGCCAGGGTCGAGGTGTCGCCGAGCGCGCCCTGTTCGTTGGCGGCGATCTTGCGCAGGATGCGGCGCATGATCTTGCCCGAGCGAGTCTTGGGTAGGCCCGGCGCCCATTGGATGAGATCGGGGGACGCGATCGGACCGATCTCGCGCCGGACCCAGGCGACCAGTTCCTTGCGCAGCTCCTCCGACGGCTCGATCCCGGCCATGAGCGTCACATAGGCGTAGATGCCCTGGCCCTTGACGTCGTGCGGATAGCCCACGACCGCCGCCTCGGCCACCTTGGCATGGGCGACCAGCGCGCTCTCGATCTCAGCCGTTCCCAGGCGATGGCCGGCGACGTTGATCACATCGTCGACCCGGCCGGTGATCCAGTAATAGCCGTCCGCGTCGCGCCGGCAGCCGTCGCCGGTGAAATAGCGGCCGGGATACATCGAGAAATAGGTCTCGATGAAGCGCGGATGATCGCCGAAGATCGTCCGCATCTGGCCGGGCCAGCTGTCGTCGATGCACAGGTTGCCTTCGGCCGCCCCCTCGAGCGGCTTGCCCTCGGCATCGACGATGACGGGCTTCACCCCGAAGAACGGCTTGGTCGCCGAGCCCGGTTTGGCGGCGATGGCACCCGGCAGCGGCGAGATCAGGATGCCGCCGGTCTCGGTCTGCCACCAGGTGTCGACGATCGGGCAGCGACTGTTGCCGACATGCTCGTGGTACCAGAGCCACGCCTCGGGATTGATCGGCTCGCCGACCGATCCCAGCAGGCGCAGCGAGGTGCGGCTGGTCCGCTGCAGCGGCTCCAGACCTTCGCGCATCAGCGCGCGGATCGCGGTCGGCGCCGTGTAGAAGATCGAGACCTGATGCTTGTCGATGACCTGCCAGAAACGGGCGGCGTCCGGATAGTTCGGAACACCCTCGAACATCAAGGTCGTGGCGCCGTTGGCGAGCGGGCCATAGAGGATATAGCTGTGGCCGGTGACCCAGCCCACGTCGGCCGTGCACCAGTAGACTTCGCCGTCGCGATAATCGAAGACTTCGCGATGGGTCAGCGCCGCATAGACCAGATAGCCGCCGGTGGTGTGCAGCACGCCCTTGGGCTTGCCGGTCGAGCCCGAGGTATAGAGGATGAACAGCGGGTCCTCCGCATTCATCGGCTCCGGTGGGCAATCGGCCGACGCCTTGTCCATCGCGTCGTGGTACCAGACGTCGCGGGCATCGTCCCAGGCGACCTTGCCGCCGGTATGGCGCACGACCAGCACGGTCGAGACCTCCGGGCAGGATTTCAGCGCCACGTCGGCATTGGCCTTCAGCGGCACCTTGCGGCCGCCGCGCATGCCCTCGTCGGCGGTGATCAGGACGGTCGAGCTCGCATCCTGGATGCGGCCGGTCAGGCTGTCCGGCGAAAAGCCGCCGAATACCACGGAATGGATGGCACCGACCCGCGCGCAAGCGAGCATGGCATAGGCCGCCTCGGGGATCATCGGCAGATAGATCGTGACCCGGTCGCCTTTCTTGACGCCGCGGCTCTTCAGCACGTTGGCGAACTTGGAGACCCGTTCGTGCAATTCGCGATAGGTGATGTTGCGCGACGTGCCCGGATCGTCGCCTTCCCAGATGATCGCGACCTGGTCGGCCCGGGTCGCCAGATGCCGGTCGATGCAATTGGCCGATGCATTCAGCACGCCATCCTCGAACCATTTGATCGAGACGTCGCCGGCGAAATTCGTGTTCTTGACCTTGGTGAACGGCTTGATCCAGTCGACGATCTTGCCCTGCTCGGCCCAGAAGGCGTCGGGTTCCTCGACCGAACGGCGATACATCCGATCATAGGCGGCGGCATCGGTCGTGTGGGGGCCGGCGAACCCGGGCGGGACGGGGAACAGGCTGTGATCGGACATGGTAGGCTACCTTCCTCCTCAGGTCTTTGAGCGGTCCCGTGACGACGGTCCGCCGCGGCCGTCGTTCCAGCCGCTCTGTCGATGCGCACATTCGCCCCGTTGTGCGCGCCGGAGTATCGATAGATTTTCGTGCCGAAACAAGATGCCGGAGGCGCGGCAGCTTACCGACGCGCGAGAGCAGCCTGGTCCTGGCGGGAAAAGCGGCCGTCGAGCCGCCAGGCAACCGCCAACCGGGCAGCGCGCAGCCCGAACCGCGAGACCGCCAGGCGCAGCGCCCACTGACGGAAAGCGCCCGGCGGTTCGCGCAGAAAGAAATGGAACTGGCCGCGACCGATATAGCGATAGCCGTGGCGCGCGGCGATGAATGCCATAGTCCGGCGGCCGTAGAAAAAGATGTGCTGGCCGGTTTCCGGCACAAGGTAAGGCCAGTCGGCGCCCTGGCCGTCGTAGAGTTCGGTCGAGGCGACCAGCACGGCCGGGCGCAGCGCGAACAGCCGGTCGATATCGGGGCCGACCTCGGCGAAGTGCTCGAAGACCTCGAAGCAGGACAGGATGGCGACGGGGCCTTCGGGCACCTGGTCGGGTCCGAGCGCGAAGCCGCGGGCGAAGACCGGATCGGCATAGCGATCCATCAGCCAGGCATCGTAGCCGATGTCGCGCAGCATCCGGCACAGCATGCCGGTACCGCCGCCGAAATCGATCAGTTGCCCGACCGGACGGACGATGCGCTCGACCAGATAGACGATCGCCTGGGCCACCAGGTTGCGCGTGACGATGCCAGTGTCGAGCGCCGCGATCGCGTTGCCGTACGCTTCGTCCAGCCAATAGGGCTGCTCGGTCTGGAGCGCGCCGCAGTCCGGACAGACGTAATATTCGACGAGGTGCCGATCGAGGACGAGCCGCTCGAACGCGAGGGTGCAGTCATGGTCGCAAAGGCGGCAGCGCATCGATCAGGTCTCGGTTCGGGAGTGCCGCCCCGATTTTTCGGGGCGAATTGGCACATCGCCTTGTGCGCGCCGGAGTATCGGGAGATTCTGCCAGGGAGACAAGCCAGCCATTTCCCGGAGTTCCCCATGCTGCTGCAACACGCCACCTGGATCGAGGCCGAAGCCTACCTGAAACGATCGAACGGCATCATCATGCCGATCGGTTCGACCGAACAGCACGGGCCGAACGGCCTGATCGGCACCGATGCTCTATGCGCCGAGGTGATCGCCCGCGGCGTCGGCGAGGCGGCCGATGCCTTCGTCGGGCCGACCATCGGTGTCGGCATGGCGGTCCACCACATGGATTTCGCCGGATCGATGACCGTCAGGCCGTCGACCTTGATCCAGCTCATCCACGATTATGTCCTGTCGCTCGCCCGGCACGGCTTCCGCCGCTTCTTCTTCCTGAATGGCCATGGCGGCAACATCGCCACGGTCAACGCCGCCTTCTATGAGGTCTATGCCGCCGCCGAGGGCGTGCTGGGCAAGGCCGCGGTCGATGCGCCGCTGCGCTGCAAGCTGGTGAACTGGTGGGACAGCCCGCAGGCCTCGGGCGTCGCCCGCGAGCTTTTCGGCGCCGACGAAGGCAGCCACGCAACCGCGTCCGAGGTGTCGGTCACCCAATGGGCGTTTCCGGAAACGATCAAGCAGGTAGCGCTCGACCCGCCTCGCGCACCGTCGGGCCGCATCTATGGTCCGAGCGATTTCCGCACCCGCTACCCGGACGGCCGGATCGGCTCCAACCCGGGTCTCGCCACGCCGGACAAGGGCAAGCGTCTCTACGACGCCGCGGTGCCGGACCTGGCGAAGTTCTACCGGGACTTCCTGGCCGGCGACTAGGCGCCTGTCAGGCGACGCCCTGGCCGTCGCCGGGCTTGACGATGCCGGTGTCGAACGCGCGTTCGTCATCGGCCATCGAGCGATCGAGCAGCCAGGCCTCGGCCTCGGATCGCGAGGCGAACTCGCCGGCGATCGGATCGAGCGTGTCGGAACCGATCGCCTGCACCGCGAACCGCCCGTTCGGCAGCGCCACGACTTCCATCGTCACTTCCCTGGTCTGGAACATCTCGGTCGCTCCTCGTGATGGATCATCCATCAGAACCGCCCGAGGCCCGTCCGGTTCCTAAACCTGCCGGCGGGCCAGAAGCAGGGTCGAGGGTGCCGGGCGGGTCTGGGCTCGCTCGGTCGTGATATGGACGAAGCCGGCGGCCGCAAGCGCCTGGCGCAGCTTGGCCGGGCTCAGCCCGTCGGCCTGGACCTCGTCGCCGCGCAGCGCGAACAGGGCGCGGCCACCGGGCCGGAGCAGGCGGCGCACCACGGCCAGATCGGCGATGAGGTCGGGCCAATATTGGACGCAATCGATCGCCAGGATCGCATCGAAGCTGCGTTCGGCGAACGGCGCCGCATCGATGCTGGCCAGATGCAGTTCCATGGCGCCCGACGCGACGGCCGGCTGGTTGCGCTGGTCGGCCAGCGCCAGCATGGTCGCGGAATGGTCGATGCCGGTGATCTTGCCGATCTCGCGCACGGCCGAAAGCCGCCGCAGCGCCTCGCCCGGGCCGAAGCCGATCTCCAACACCCGGTCGCCGGGGAACGGCACCAGCGCGTCGACCGCGGCGGCGTTGAGATCGGCGTTGCGCCAGCGCAGGTACAGGCCGACCGCCCAGCCGACCAGGCCCGACGGACGTCCGGCCTGACTATACCCGGCCCTCTCGTCCAAACTCACATGCGTCATCCAAACGAGACGAACATCAGGCGGAAATGCCCGCCATTTCGCACAGCATCGCCCATTCGCCGTCCCGCACCGGCGCGACGGACAGGCGCGACTGCCGGACCAGCGAGAAATCGACCAGCCGCGGATCGGCCTTGACCGCCGCCAGGGTGACCGGCGTTACCGCAGCCATCAGCGGCGTGACCTCGACCGCGACGAAGCGAGCGGTCTCGTCGGTCGGATCCGGATAGGCGGTCTTGGCGATTTCCATCACGCCGACGATCTCCCTGCCCTCGTTCGAGTGGTAGAAGAAGGCGCGGTCGCCGACCTGCATCGCCCTGAGATTGTTCGCCGCCTGGTAATTCCTGACGCCGGTCCAGACGTTCCGGCCATCGGCCACCAGTTGCGACCAGGAATATTCGTACGGCTCGGACTTCATCAGCCAGTAGGCCATGATCGTTCAGGCCGCCGGCGGGTTGAGAAAACTGATCCGATAGGCCTGGACCGTAACCGAGGCGAACAGGCCGGCCGCGGCATAGGGGTCCTGGACCGCAACGGCTTCGGCCGCCGCCTTGTCCACCGCCTCGACCAGCAGGAAGCTGCCGGTCGGGGTCGCGCCGTCCTCGGCCAGGAACGGACCGGCCAAAACCAGGCTCTTACCCAGCGACTTCAGATGTTCGAGATGAGCCGGGCGGGTCGCGGCGCGCACGCCGGAAGCATCGGCCCGGTCGATGCAGGTAATGGCGAAAATCATCGGTGAAATCCTGGGTCGGTGATGCCGTTCATCGGGCTACTAAGGTTCGAAATATAGCAGTGACGGGCAACCTAGCCGATCACCTCGGAGCAAGCTAGGCCGAAGCCCCGCTTCATCCATGGCTCGAGCCACCCCGGATTACGGCGCCAAGGCGATCTGTGCGAATGTCAGGGCCCGCATTGCGCCCGCTTCGGACAGATGCTGAGGGTCTGTGTAGTACAGGTCCTGGCCATCGGCGAAGCGGCATCGGTCGGCGATGCACAGGCCGCCTTTGAGATCGACCACCTGGACCAGCGGATGATCGCGCCCCACCCGGTCGATGATGGCCGCCGAAGGATCGTTTGCGTTGCTGAGGTCGGCCTGCGGCGCCTGTCCCTCCTCCAGCCCGCGTTCCGGCGACAGGATCGCGGCGAGCGTGCGACGCACCGGGATGAAATTAGCGACTGTCCGTCGCAGGGGATCGAAATCGAAGCGCGGCACGTCCTTGATCAGGACGACCCGCTTGCCCGCCTGCTGCAGGCGACTCACGACCGCATCCATGCCGATGCCGAGATTCTTCCGGCTTTGCGCCGGCGACACCGAGGCCACCGTCTCGTCGTCCTGCACGAACCGCTCCCCGGTATTTTCCAGTTGGAAATTCGCGGACCAGAAGCCGGCGATCACCACCGTCCTGATCGTCGGATCGGCCTCCAGCAGGTCGAGCGCCTTGTGCGCGTAGGCCTCGCATTCTTCCCGGTGTCCAGGATGATCCGGAATGTAGCGCGAGATCCCGGCGAGCGCCGGGCACGAGGATTTCGTCAATTCGACGAAGCGTAGCCCTTGCCGCCCGGCCAATTGCCGCATGGCCTGCGAGAGGGCGGCCGCATGGCTGTCGCCCAACATGGCCACGGCGGGCATCTGGTCGGCCGGCGGCGCACAATAAGGTGAGAGATTGGGCGATCCGACCCCGTAGCTGACCAGGCACGGATCTTCGACCAGGCTGGCGCTCTCCTGTTCGATGCCGACCAGCGCCGGCGGGAAGCGCTGCGGCCAGCCCCGGGTTTCGAGCAGGCCGATGGCCGGTGCCAGGAACACGACGATGGCGGCCGCATAGCGCCAGAGCAAAATGTTCCGCGGCGCCTTCGAGTGCCGGAACGGCTGCTCGACATAGCGCCAGGACAGATAGCCGATCCCGCAGGAGGCGACGGCGATCGCGGCGCCGAGGCCGATGCTGAGGTCCTGGTCGGAGACGATGCGGGCGAAGGCGAGCAGCGGCCAATGCCACAGATACCAGGAATAGGAAATGAGGCCGAGAAAGACGACCGGCTTCGCCGACAGCAGCCGGTCGTTGACCATGCCCCGGCGCGCCGCGATCAGCAGCACCGCCCCCAGCACCGGCGGCAGCGCGCTCAAGCCCGGGAACGGTGTCTGGGCGTTGTAGCCGAAGACCGCGAAGGCGATGAGCGCCAACCCGAACAATCCCAGCGCCTGTGCCATCATCGGACGCGCGCGGGTCGAAGGCCGGCGCGCCTCGTGGACGGCGAGCAGGACGCCGCCGCCCAGTTCCCACGCGCGCGTCGGCAGCAGGAAGAACGTCGCGGTCGGCAGATGGACCATGCCCCAGACCGACGCGAGCAGCGAGGCGAGCGACAGCAGCAGGAGCGCCGGAAACAGCCGCTTCGGCATGAGCCGATTGAGCACGATCAGGACGATCGGGAAGAACAGGTAGAATTGTTCCTCGACCGCGAGCGACCAGGTCATCAGCAGGGGATTGAGTTCGGCCGATGGCGAAAAATAATTGAGACCGCGCCAGAAGGTGATGTTCGAGACGGCCGCGATGGTCGCGACGGCGCTCCGCGCGAAGGCCCTGGTCTCGCCAGGCGACAGCAGGAGAGTCACCACGACGTAGCAGAATAGCAGCATGGCCAGCAGGGCGGGCAGGATGCGCTTTGCCCGTCGGGCGTAGAAGCCGGCGAAGCTGAAACCCTGGCCATGAACGTCCCGATCGATGATGCCGCCGATCAGGTAGCCCGAGATGACGAAGAAGATGTCGACGCCGACGAAACCGCCGGTGAAGAAAGGGATGCCGGCATGATAGGCCACGACGGAGAGTACGGCGATGGCGCGCAGACCGTCGACATCGGCGCGGTAGGTTCCGGGGCCGGCATTTCGTCGAACGGAAGGCGATGCCGAAGACGCGGGGATTTCGATCGGTGTTCTCCTGGCAAACTCGGCAGACGGCCACGAGAGAGCCGTCCAACCCAGAAATGTGCGGAGATCGCTTGGCACCCCGTTTATACCGCAGTGCACCCAGAAGCATAGGGCCTAAAAGCGAGGCGTCTATCGTTCCTCGGCCTTGAAGGGCCGGGCGAGCAAGGCCGAGATCGCGGCGTCGATCGCCGCTCCCCGGTGCAGGATCGCGTCGACCGCGGCCACGATCGGCATGTCGAGCCCGAGCCGCGACGCGAGCGCGGCCACGGCGGCGGCGGACGCCACGCCTTCGGCCACGGACCGCCGCTCGCCCAGGACGTCCGCCAGGCTGCGCCCGGCACCCAAGGCGGCACCGAGAGAGCAGTTGCGCGATTGCATGGCGGTGCAGGTCAGCACCAGATCGCCCAGCCCCGACAGGCCCATCAACGTCGCCGGCCGGCCACCCTTGGCGGTCGCGAGCCGGACCATCTCGGCGAGGCCCCGGGTGATGAGCGCCGCCCGGGCATTGTCGCCCAGGCCGCGGCCCGACACGATGCCGCAGGCGATCGCCAGCACGTTCTTGACCGCCCCGCCGATCTCGCAGCCGATCGGATCGTCGCTGAGATACGGCCGGAAGGTCTGCGTGCCCAGCGCCGCGACCAGGTCGGAGCCCAGCGCCTGGTCGGCCGCCGCGAGCGTCACCGCCGTCGGCAGGCCGCGCGCCACCTCGATCGCGAAGGTCGGCCCCGACAGCACCGCGACCGGGTTGCGCGGCAGGGTCTCGGCCAGCACCTCGCCCATGGTGGCGCCGCTGCCCATCTCGATGCCCTTGGCGGCGATCACGATCGGCGTCGAGTCGGGCAGGACGGCGGCCAACGCCTGCGCCGTGCCCCGGACATATTGCGCCGGCACGACCAGCAGCAGCGCGTCGGCACGTGCCACGCGGGCGAGGTCCCCGGTCGCCGCGATCGACGGGTGCAACGTCACCCCGGGCAGGAACGACACGTTCTCGTGGCGCTCGGCGATCGAAGCCACGATATCCGCCTCGCGCGCCCAGAGCGTCACCCGGGCCCCTGCCCGCTGCGCGGTGGCGGCGAGTGCGGTGCCCCAGGCGCCGCCGCCGACGACGCCGATATCCTTGAAGCGGGTCATGCCTTTACCCCGGCGAAGGCCGCCTTGGGCGCGCTGGCGTCGAGCGGCCAGCGCGGCCGGGCGGCGAAATCGAGCGGGTCGACCAGACCGAGCCGCAGCCGTTCCAGGCCGGCCCAGGCGACCATCGCGCCATTGTCG